>NZ_RJPH01000007.1:0-98241 GCF_003944205.1 Streptococcus oralis subsp. dentisani | reverse complement strand
GATTACCCAAGTCTGGCTGAAGGGAACGGTCTTGAAAACCGTCAGGCGTGTAAAAGCGTGCGTGGGTTCGAATCCCACATCCTCCTTTTTATTATTAACGCGGGATGGAGCAGCTCGGTAGCTCGTCGGGCTCATAACCCGAAGGTCGTAGGTTCAAATCCTGCTCCCGCAATTTGGCTCGGTAGCTCAGTTGGTAGAGCAATGGATTGAAGCTCCATGTGTCGGCGGTTCGATTCCGTCTCGCGCCATTTTATAATAGTTATGCGGGTGTAGTTTAGTGGTAAAACTACAGCCTTCCAAGCTGTTGTCGCGAGTTCGATTCTCGTCACCCGCTTTGAACTTTGTTCAAATTACCAAGTTTTTGACTTGGGCGCGTAGCTCAGGTGGTTAGAGCGCACGCCTGATAAGCGTGAGGTCGGTGGTTCGAGTCCACTCGTGCCCATTAATAGGAGAATTACTCAAGAGGCTGAAGAGGACGGTTTGCTAAATCGTTAGGTCGGGTAACTGGCGCGGGGGTTCGAATCCCCCATTCTCCGTATACAGAGAGCTATAAAGCGAGTGTAGGAGTTTAAATCAATTTATACCTATTAATTAAATATTTTGGAGAATTACTCAAGAGGCTGAAGAGGACGGTTTGCTAAATCGTTAGGTCGGGTAACTGGCGCGGGGGTTCGAATCCCCCATTCTCCGTGATATAATTTGAGAATCTTTGTCAACTCTAGTGGGTTGGTGAAAAGTCATATTCTGGAGAGAGCCACATTGGCACTCTCTTTTTTTGGCTCTTTATCCTTGAGAAAGGTTTGAAAGACAGCCTGAAAGTGAGGGTGGACCAGCTTGAGATTATTTTCAATGAGTTCGAAAAAATTCTCTGCCTCCTTGTTCTGAAAGTTAAAAAACAAGAGCTGATAGAGATTATAGTGTTTTTTCAGGTCTGGCGATAAAAGCGTTTATGACTTAGTTTCCGACTCTCCTGTTGGATGAGTTTCCAGTAGCGTTTGATTGCCTTATATTCGTGCGATCTCCTATCAAACTGATTCATGATTTGGATGCGAAGGCAGCTCATTGCACGGCCGAGATTTTGTACAATGTGAAAGCAATCGAGGATGATTTTAGCAGAAGGAAAGAGTTTCTTAGCGATGTCGTAGAAGGAGCTAAACATGTCCATTGTAATGACTTTCATTCCATTTCGGACCTGTCTAGAATAACGAAGGAAATGTTTGCGAATCGTTGCTTGAGTCCGTCCGTCTAAGATAGCTAGGATCTTATTTGAATCAAAATCTTGTGCAATGAAGCTCATCTTGCCTTTCTTGAAGCTGTATTTATCCCAAGACATGTGAGTTGGAAGATAAATCTGTCTTGAATTTAAACTCTTTCAGTTTACGAATGACGGTGGAAGTGGAGATAGCCAAGCTTTCAGCGATGACCGTCATAGGGACTTTCTCGATTAATTTTTGAGGGATTTGGTGGTTTTTCTTGACTAAGGGAGTCTCTGCGACAGCCATTTTTTTACAGATTTTACAGCGGAAACGCCGTTTCCTTAGACGAATTAGAATTTTGTATCCCGCACATTCTAGATAAGGGATTTTAGATTTTTTTGAAAATCATATTTCTTCAGTGATTTCCTTGTGGGGGATCCATATTGATAATATCTACACTCTTGATGTTAGGGTCTTTAACGTCTAGTAGGTTTGTGATAAAATGCAATTGTTCCATAAGATTCTTTCTAATGATGGTTTGGTCGCTTTTCATTATAGATCTTTTGGGACTTTTTTCTAGGCATCTCCATAGTGGTTTTACTCACTACAGAATTATAGAGCTCTATTATCTAATGCTGTTTCAGTAACTTTCATACTAGAAAAAATCATAAATAGACTAGATTTAGTGGTATACTAAGGTTAGAGACTTTAAGTGGCTGGGGATAATCGAGATGAAAAATGGAGTAAAATTTCATAGTATTTTTTATAGATTTATACTATTTATCTTTGTAGTATTTCTAACTGTGATTTCAATGATTTTAGATGCAAAAAAAGCGCAAATTCGCTTTTTTAACCTATCTTTGACTATCGGGCAAGAGGAGTTGAAGATTGTTACAGTTGCGGTTTTGCTCCTTACTTTTCTTTTATCTTTCATGTTCAAATGGAAGTGTTTAATCCATAAAACTGGGATTTATCTAAGAAAAATTGATTTATTTATAGCTTGGGATGAGATTAGAGGTCTTAGCCATGTCTGGATAAATGAATATCATCGTGGACCTCATGGTTTCCTGTTCTATAATCGTAAGACGCTGGTTATTTATAGAGTAAATTATCAACCGATTTGCCTTTATAATATTTCAATATTGGCTTTATATGTGGCTAAATGTTATCATCCAAAATTGAAAACCAATATAGTCTCAGCAACGTTAGCAAGTCTCTTCAATATGGCTTTAAATGCATGGTTCTTGTACGAGATGTTTAGTAAAAATTTGGTGAATATGAAAGCTGAAGTCTTTATGTTTTGGCTGCTTTTATATGCTATTAAAGTTTTTGCGCTGCCATTGATTATGCTTGAATATGAGAATCACTGCTATGGGATTTCTTTGGCACATAGCACGGCATATAAAAAGCATGCCTCAAAAGCTATCCACCTGTAAATTGTTGATAGGAAGCCAGCTATTTATATATCAGTTACCTTCTACATTCAAAAAGCACTATATGCTTGCTATATGAAGTTCTAGACATCATATAGTGCTGTTATTAAGTCCAGCTAGTGAGTGAGATTTCACCACTATTGAGCCAGATTTCTGTCTGGTCATCAAGCTGGATAAGGAGTTGTCCTTTGTCGGAGATGTCCTTGGCGACTCCTTTTTTTTCAATCTGTTCTTGGATAAAACTGACCTCTCTTCCTAGAACAAGAGAGTGTTCTTTATAAAGATAGAGTAGTTCTTCGGGTGCTGTTTGGTAGAAACAACGCCAAATTTCTGAGATTAGTTCGTTTCGTGTGATAGGAGCTGGTGGTGTAAAGAGACTTCCAGCTTTTTCTTTTATCTCTTTTGGAAAATCGCTGATGGCAAAGTTGATTCCAACGCCGATAATGACATCTGTTACTAGACCTGTTTCCACGGACGTCATGGCTTCGGTAAGGATACCTGCTATTTTTTTATTTTTAAAGTAAATGTCATTTACCCATTTGATACTCACGTCAATCAAGGTGAGGTTTTTAATAGCTTTGTAAATGGCACCTGCTGTAAGTAATGTGTAGGCAGGAAGCTGGTCATAGGTGAGATTTGGCTGAATATGTAATGACATATAAATACCTCCCTGAGCAGGAGAGTAGTAAGGGCGTTGAAAGCGACCACGACCTGCTGTTTGACATGTGGAAAGATAGAGACTATTTCCCAGGCTTCCACCTTCAATACCTTCTTTTGCATCTGTTTGAGTAGATTTTGTTTCAGGCTTGTAGAGAATGCTTAAGTTGGTGTTCTCTTGAATTAAATCAGGCAATATCAGATCGCCTTGAATAAGCTTGTAGCCTCTATTTTTGATACTGTCAATTTCTAGCCCTTCTTGTTGGAGGCGTTGAATTGCTTTCCATATGGATGTGCGACTTAACGACAGTTCTTCTGCAATTTTTTCTCCGCTAACATAATCGTTTTCTTTAGCTAATATTTGGTAGACTAGTTGGTGTGATTTCATTGATTTTCCTTTCTAGCTAAGAGGGAGTGAGAGTATTCATTTCGAGTTTGACTCGGTGTTTTATGAAAAAACTGCTTGTAGGCTTTTGAGAAATGGAGTGGATCTGAAAAACCCACGGAATATGCAATGACTTTAATCGTTTCGTTGGTATGTTCTAGTAACTGTTGCGCACGGTTCATTCGAACGAAAAGTAAATACTCTTTTGGAGAGAGTTGGTGAAATTCTTTAAACACACTAGTTAAGTAACTTCTATGAACCGATAGCTCTTTTGCTAAATCTTGAATGGTGAGTGATTGAGGGTAGTGACTATCTATCAATCGTTTGCAGTCAAGATAGAGCTGGTGGGTTGATGAAATATTCTCTTTTTTCTGATTGGGAGCAATAGTTCCTAGATGAAACATTAGTTCATGGAGTTGCCCCATGATGTGGAGTTGAGCCAATTCATTTGATTTTGTAATCTGAGCAAAGCGGACAATATCTGAGATGAGTTTTGCAGTTGTCTGTGTATGACAGTTATTTGACTGGATGAGGTAGGATTGGTCAGAAATTTGAGATAGAGCAAAGTAGTCAGGTGCCCTCCCTCCAGTGATCCCCAACCAGTAGTAAGCCCAAGGATTCTGGCTATCTGCTTGATAGAAGGTTAATTCATCTGGTTTTAGTAAAAAGAAATCTCCTGCCTTTAAATCAACAATTTTACCCTTATAATGGAATTGACCTTTTCCTTTAGTAATGTAATGTAGTACATAGGTATCTCGAATAGCTGGGCCAAAAGAGTAGTTAGGCGTGCATTCTTCATAGCCGTAAAAGCTAAGAGAAAGATCAATTGTTCCAGTCTGGTATTCTGAAAAAACGAGCATGTGCCACCTCCTACCTAACATTTTACCATACTTTGTAGACATTTCTCTATTTTAGAAAGCGCTTTTATTTGATAAAATTTTATCAAGAAATCGAAGAGGTGAAATATATGGGAGTTCGAATAGAGAATAATCTATTTTACGTTGAGAGTAAAGGTCTAAGTTTGATTATTGAAAATAGGGATGGATTCTTATTATTAAAACATTTAGGAAAGACTATTAAGAACTATAGAGGAGCTAATAGTGTTTACGAACGCGATCATGCTTTTTCTGGTAATCCCATAGCTACTAATCGAACCTTTAGTTTGGATACGCAACGTCAGATTTTTGGACAACATGGTTTGGGTGACTTTAGAAAACCAACTTTACAGGTTCAACATGATGCAACTGAAGTAACAGACTTTCGATTTGTAGAAGCAAAGATTTTAAAAGGTCAGAATGGTCCACAGGGCTTACCTTCTCCTCACAGCATGGATGCTACAGAGACGCTTGCCTTGATTTTAAAAGATCCTAAGGCTCAACTTAGTCTGACTTTGTATTATACAGCTTTTGAAAATGATGCGACAATTGCTAGTTACAGCAAATTGGAGAATAATAGCAATCAGGAAGTTATCATTCATAAGGACTTTTCTTTCATGGCTGATTTTCCTGCTGCAGCTTACGAAATAGTGACTTTACAGGGAGCTTATGCTCGTGAAAAGACTGTTCGACGTCAACAGGTAGAACAAGGAATTTTTTCGATTAGTTCGAACCGTGGTGCTTCTGGTCATGCTCAAACACCAGCTCTTCTATTATGTGATCAAGGAGTCACTGAGGATGCTGGGAATGTGTTTGCCTTGCAACTAATGTATAGTGGAAACTTCGAAGCTTTTGTCCAAAAGAATCAGTTGAATGAAGTTCGGGTGGCTATTGGAATTAATCCAGAAAACTTTTCTTGGAAGTTAAATCCTGAGGAAAACTTTGAAACACCGGTAGCTTTAGTGACCTTTTCGGATCAGGGATTAACTGGTATTAGCCATGAAAGTCAAAATTTTGTACTTAAGCACATTATGCCAAGTCAGTTTTCTAAAAAAGAACGTCCAATTCTAATCAATAACTGGGAAGCAACTTACTTTGACTTTCAGAGAGAAAAACTGTTGGAGCTAGCCGATGAAGCTAAGAAAGTTGGAATTGAACTTTTTGTATTAGATGATGGGTGGTTTGGTAATCGCTTTGATGATAATCGTGCTTTAGGTGATTGGGTTGTTAATGAGAAAAAACTGGGTGGAAGTCTAGAAAGTCTGATTTCAGCTATCCATGAAAGAGGTTTGCAGTTTGGGCTTTGGTTAGAACCTGAAATGATTTCTGTAGATAGCGATTTGTATCGCAAACATCCTGACTGGGCCATCCAGGTCCAAGGATATGAGCATACTTACTCTCGGAATCAATTAGTGCTTAATCTTGCAAATTCTCAGGTAGTAGAATATTTGAAAAATGTTTTAAATGAACTCCTCTCTCATCATAAAATTGACTACATCAAATGGGATATGAATCGTAATATTACTAACCTAGGGAATGGTTCGAACTATCTAGAGACACAAATGCAATCTCATCGGTACATGTTAGGACTTTATGAACTTGTTTCTTATCTGACAGAGAAGCACGACCATATTCTCTTTGAGTCCTGCTCTGGTGGTGGTGGACGAAATGATCTTGGTATGATGCGTTATTTCCCACAAGTCTGGGCTAGTGATAATACTGATGCTATTGCACGTTTACCAATCCAATATGGTTCATCCTATCTCTATCCAACCATTTCTATGGGGGCTCATGTGTCAGCAGTACCAAATCATCAGATGGGACGAATGACACCATTGGAAACTCGTGGTCATGTGGCAATGATGGGAAATCTGGGCTATGAGCTTGATTTAACAAGTTTATCAGATGAGGAGAAGTCTGAGATCGCTAATCAGGTGAACTTGTATAAAGAATTGCGACCAGTAGTCCAGTTAGGAAATCAGTATAGGTTAATCAATCCCGATGCTGCATCCAATGAAGCAGCTGTACAATTTAACTATGGAAATCAAACGATAGTAACTTACGTTCGAGTCCTATCAGTTGTGGAAACAATGGAAACAACTTTAAAGTTAAAAGATTTGGATGAAGAGGGACGGTATGAATTACAGGAAAATGGTGTAGTTTACTCAGGTGCAGAACTCATGTATGCGGGTATTACTATGGGGCTTCCGCAGGGAGATTATCTCAGCAGGCAGTTACATTTCATTAGAAGATAAGGAGATAAAATCATGAGATGGTATAAAAAGATGAGCTTAATTGTTACTACAGGACTCTGCCTTTTGGGACTGTCAGCTTGTAGTAGTCAAGAGGAGTCAACTGATGGCAAGGTAACGATTGAATATTTCAATCAGAAGGGTGAAATGGTTGATACCCTTCGTGAGATTGCCAAAGACTTTGAAAAAGAAAATCCGAATGTGCATATTAAAGTAGTGAATGTCCCTAACGCTGGGGAAGTACTCAAAACTCGCGTTCTGGCTGGAGATATTCCTGATGTTGTTAATATCTATCCCCAGTCTATTGAATTACAAGAATGGGCTAAAGCAGGTTATTTTGCAGATATGACAGGGAAATCTTATCTTGAGAACATCAAGAACGACTATGCCGAAAAGTATGCAATCAATAACAAGGTTTATAGTGTGCCTTTAACAGCCAACCTTTATGGAATCTATTACAATAAAACGAAGTTTAAAGAATTAGGACTTGAGGAACCGAAGACTTTTAAAGAATTTCAAGAGATTGTTAAAAAAATAAAAGATAGTGGGAATTCTCCATTTGCGGTCGCAGGCAATGAAGGCTGGACATTAAATGGTTACCACCAACTTTCTCTCATTACTATTACAGGTAGTGGAGACGAGGCTAATAACTACCTTCGCTTTTCAAAACCAAACGCTATCTCTGCAGATGATGCTATTTTAAAAGCCGATGCAGAACGACTAGATTTATTGGCAGATAATGCTCAAGATGGTTGGCGTGGTGCTTCTTATAATGATGCGGTGGTAGCATTTTCGAGTGAAACAGCCTTGATGATGCCACAAGGATCATGGGCATTAGCGGCAATTAATCAACAGGATCCAAAATTTGAGGTGGGGATGTTTGCCTTCCCAGGAGAAGAAGTAGGAAAAGAAGTTACTGTTGGTGCAGGGGACATGGCATTATCAACTTCAGCTACTACCAAACATCCGAAAGAAACCGAAGAATTTATCAGCTATATGACTAGTCCAAAAGCTATGCAGTCATATTATGATGTAGATGGATCACCAGTTGCTGTAAAAGGCATACAGGAAAAAGAAGACTCAGCGCTTGCAGATATTTCTAAACTGGCCTTTACGGACAAACATTATGTTTGGTTGGGCCAACACTGGAACTCTGAAGAAGATTTTTTTAATCTAAGTGCAGGTTACTTGATGGATAAAAATCTGAAAAATATGGCAAACAATCTCAATGCTTTCTTTAATCCAATGAAGGCAGATTTGGACTAGAATAGGAGTTAAGATGATATGGCTATTCGAAAATTTTTAAATAAATACTGGGGTTGGACTTTTTTGCTCATCCCGCTTGCATTACAAGCGATCTTCTTTTACTTTCCGATGGTGCAAGGTGCTTTCTATAGTTTGACTAACTGGACTGGATTGACCTATAATTACAAATTTGTTGGTTTGAATAACTACAAATTGCTGATGATTGATGGGAAATTCTTCACAGCCATAGCCTTTACTTTGATTTTAACTCTGGCATTGATTATTGGAGAGATTACGATTGGGATGGTTGTGGCACGAGCCTTAAATTCTAAGATGAAGGGACAGACCTTCTTTAGAGCTTGGTTCTTTTTCCCAGCTGTTTTATCTGGTTTGACAGTTTCCTTGATTTTTAAACAATTCTTCAACTATGGTCTTCCAACGATTGGAAGAATTTTAGGGATTGGTTTTTTACAAGAGAGTCTATTGGGGACACCTGTCGGAGCGGTAGTGGCAACTATTTTTGTTCTTCTATGGCAAGGAGTAGCAATGCCAATCATTCTCTTTCTTGCGGGTCTTCAGAGTATCCCAACTGATATTTTAGAGGCGGCATCAATTGATGGTGCAACAAGTAAACAAACCTTTTGGAAGATTGAATTACCCTATTTACTACCAACGATTTCTATGGTTTTTATTCTGGCTCTTAAGTCTGGTTTGACAGCCTTTGACCAAATTTTTGCCTTGACGAGTGGTGGTCCAAATAATGCTACAACGTCTCTTGGACTTTTAGTCTACAACTATGCTTTCAAGAGTAATCAATATGGATATGCGAATGCAATTGCCTTGATTTTATTCTTAATTATTGGAATTGTTTCTCTTATCCAAATCAAGCTATCAAAGAAATTTGAAATCTAATAGAGGAGTCCTACACATGAAAAAAGAAGAAAAATTGAATCAGTTTTGGAAATATGTCCTCTTGATAGTCGGTGGTATTCTTATACTTGTTCCTTTGTTGGTAACAGTATTTAGTTCTTTCAAAATAACTAAGGATATCATGAATCATTTCTTTAGTCTGCCCAATCCTTTTACCTTAAGTAATTATGAACGATTAATTTCAGATGGAATTGGAGGCTATTTCTGGAATTCAGCTGTTATTACGGTGTTATCATTGATTGTAGTAGCTTTCTTTATACCAGCTGCAGCTTATTCCATTGCTCGAAATATGTCCAAGAAAAAAGCCTTTGCAATTATGTATTCGCTCTTAATCTTAGGGATATTTGTTCCATTTCAGGTGATTATGATTCCCATCACAGTTATGATGAGTAAACTCGGTCTAGCAAATATGTGGGGGTTGGTAATACTCTATCTAACTTATGCAATTCCACAGACTCTCTTCTTGTATGTTGGTTATATTAAAATCAGTATACCAGATAGTTTAGATGAAGCTGCAGAAATTGATGGGGCTGATCGTTTTACAACTTATCGTCGAATCATTTTTCCAATGTTGAAGCCCATGCATGCGACAACTTTGATTATCAATGCTCTCTGGTTCTGGAATGACTTTATGTTGCCACTCTTGATTCTGAATAAGGATTCCAAGATGTGGACTTTACCTCTCTTCCAATACAACTACCAAGGTCAGTACTTCAATGACTATGGCCCAAGTTTTGCATCTTATATTGTGGGAATTGTAACGATAACCATTGTCTACCTCATCTTCCAAAAACATATCATTTCAGGAATGAGTAACGGGGCAGTGAAGTAAAAAAGTGCTTAGGGAATTTATAATTCCATACATAGAGGAACAGTTCAGCTTGTTTACAATTCTATGTAGAAAACAAGAAAGTAGTACTTAGTTACGTGCAGTCTATATTAGTACGAGTTCGATGTGAACAAAAACCTAAAAATATCTTTCATTTACGAAGCCAGGTCATATAAGACTTGGCTTTCATCAGAAAAAGGAGACCATATATGACCATTCAAAATAAAACTATGTTGATTACTTACTCAGATAGTCTTGGAAATAACCTTAAAGACTTGTATGATAATTTGGAAGAACATTTTGGCGATGCTATTGGGGGAGTTCACCTTCTACCATTTTTCCCATCAACAGGTGATCGTGGATTTGCACCAGTTGACTATGATGAAGTGGATTCAGCTTTTGGTGATTGGGAGGACGTTAAGCGTTTAGGTGAGAAATATTATCTTATGTTTGACTTTATGATTAATCATATTTCTCGTCAATCTAAGTATTATAGGGACTATCAAGAAAAACATGAAGCCAGTGAATTTAAAGATCTCTTTTTAAACTGGGATAAGTTTTGGCCAGAGAACCGTCCGACACAGTCTGACGTAGATTTAATCTACAAGCGTAAGGATCGTGCACCAAAGCAAGAGATTGTATTTGCAGATGGTTCAGTAGAACATTTGTGGAATACCTTTGGTGAGGAGCAGATTGATCTTGATGTGACCAAAGAAGTAACGATGAGATTCATCCGTAAGACGATTCAACATCTAGCAAGTAACGGGTGTGATTTGATTCGTCTAGATGCCTTTGCTTATGCAGTGAAGAAATTGGATACCAATGATTTCTTTGTGGAACCAGATATTTGGGATTTATTGGACAAAGTTCGAGATATCGCTGCTGAGTATGGGACAGAGCTCTTACCTGAGATTCATGAACACTATTCGATTCAGTTTAAAATAGCGGACCATGATTACTATGTTTACGATTTTGCCCTTCCAATGGTGACCCTTTATACTCTTTACAGTTCCAGAACAGAGCGTTTGGCTAAGTGGTTAAAGATGAGCCCGATGAAGCAATTTACGACACTAGATACCCATGATGGGATTGGAGTGGTGGATGTCAAGGATATCCTGACCGATGAGGAAATTGACTATGCTTCAAATGAGCTCTATAAGGTTGGAGCGAATGTCAAACGTAAGTACTCTAGTGCAGAGTATAACAATCTAGATATCTACCAAATCAATTCAACCTACTATTCTGCGCTTGGAGATGATGATGTCAAGTACTTCCTCGCTCGTTTGATTCAAGCTTTGGCGCCAGGCATTCCTCAGGTTTACTATATGGGTCTATTAGCAGGAAAAAATGACTTGAAATTATTAGAAGAAACCAAAGAAGGTCGAAATATTAATCGTCATTACTATAGCAATGAGGAAATAGCAGAAGAAGTTCAACGTCCTGTGGTGAAGTCTCTTCTCAATCTATTTTCTTTCCGTAATCGGTCAGAGGCCTTTGACCTAGAAGGGACTATTGACATTGAAACACCAACAGCTCACAGCATTGTAATCAAACGTCAAAATAAAGACAAGTCCGTAACAGCAGTAGCAGAAATTGATTTGCAAAGTCAGACCTATCAAGTAGTGGAAAACGGCAGAAACATTCAATTCTAGTGCTATATTGATGATAGAATTTTTTGTGGTGAAAACGTGTTCATTGTTCCCAAATGACGGAAAAAATGGTAGAATATAAAGATAGTTTAGCATTTATCTTCTGGAGAAATCCAGAACAGAAAGGATCCGTTTTGAAATCAATTGGATTACTGGATAAGATAAGAGGGCTTTCGAAAAAAGATTTCTTTTTGTATTTGATGATCATGAGTATCTTTTTACCTTTTTATTTGTTCTTAGCACTCTTTGCTTTATATTTGATAGGTTTACTTGTTACTGGGGAGATGAAGGGAATTATCAAAGGATTAGCCAAACATCCTGTACTTCTCTTTTTTATTGCCTACAGTAGTATCATCTCCATCGTCGCCAAGAACTGGCTTGGATTGGTTGCATCTTTACTGATGTTTCTCTTCCTCATTTTCTTTAGTTTCTACCAGAAACGTCTGACGCATGCTTTCTTTCGACTGATACTGCAGACAATCTTGTTTGGTAGTGTGCTCTCTGCTGTCTTTGCTACTTTGGAGCATTTTCAAATTGTAAAGAAATTTAACTACGCCTTTCTTTCGCCCAATATGCAAGTATGGCACCAAAACCGTGCAGAGGTGACCTTCTTTAATCCTAACTACTATGGGATCATTTGTTGCTTCTGTATCATGATTGCCTTTTATCTATATACAACGACGAAGCTAAGATGGTTGAAAGTCTTTTGTGTGCTAGCAGGTTTTGTGAATCTATTTGGTTTGAATTTCACACAAAATAGAACAGCCTTTCCTGCCATCATCGCTGGTGCCATCATTTATCTCTTTACAACCATTAAAAACTGGCGTGCCTTCTGGCTCAGTATTGGAGTTTTCGGGATTGGACTTTGTTTCCTCTTCTCAAGCGATTTGGGTGTCCGTATGGGAACGCTAGATTCTTCAATGGAGGAGCGTGTTTCAATCTGGAATGCGGGTATGACTTTGTTCAAGCAAAATCCGATTTGGGGTGAGGGACCACTGACCTATATGAATTCCTATCCGAGAATTCATGCTCCTTATCATGAACATGCTCACAGCCTTTATATTGATACGATTCTGAGTTACGGAATTGTGGGAACCATTTTATTAGCTTTGTCTTCTGTTGCTCCTGTTCGTTTGATGATGGATATGAGTCAGGAGTCGGGGAAACGTCCAATTATCGGTCTTTATCTATCTTTCCTTACAGTGGTTGCTGTGCATGGAATCTTTGACTTGGCCCTTTTCTGGATTCAGTCAGGTTTCATTTTCTTGTTAGTTATGTGCAGTATTCCATTGGAGCGTCGAACCTTGGTATCAGACATGACGGATTAAGTTTATAAGATTGAAATCTTCTACCTTGAGTAGGAGATTTTTTACTGAGAAAAATTAGTTCTAAATCGAAATAGTTGACAATTGGAATAATAAGTATTATAATGTTTTTTATTCGTATCGATATAGAAATAAATTGGAGGTTTCATGAAATATTGTCATTTGGTAGCCCATCATATTCGTTTGTTGAATGGGCGGCTTTTTCAAAAGTTACTGAGACAAGACCCTGACTCTCTTTATCGGAGTGAGCAGGGAAAGATTTTAGCGGTTTTATGGAATAGTAAGACGGGCTGTGCAACTGCGACAGATATTGCGCTTGCGACTGGGCTTGCTAATAATACGTTGACGACTATGATAAAAAAGTTAGAGGAGCAAAATCTTATAACTGTCAGTCCGTGTGGAGAAGATAAGCGTAAGAAGTATTTAGTTTTAACAGAGTTGGGCAAGTCCCAGAAAGAAGTTGGGCAACGTGTCAGTCAGAGATTGGATACTATCTGTTACAAAGGATTTTCAGAGGAAGAAATTCGTCAGTTTGAAGGTTTTCAAGAAAGAATTTTGGCT
Source organism: Streptococcus oralis subsp. dentisani (assembly GCF_003944205.1). GTDB lineage: Bacteria > Bacillota > Bacilli > Lactobacillales > Streptococcaceae > Streptococcus > Streptococcus oralis_BH. The sequence continues at coordinate 84,904 of NZ_RJPH01000007.1, read as the reverse complement.
AATCTGAAAGAGCAGGAAAATGAGGTTTAGAATGGGGTAAATTAGTTATTAAAAGTTTGGTAACTTGACAAACCGAGGAAAATTTTAAATTGAGGACAAAGAATGATTGAATACAAAAATGTAGCGCTACGCTACACAGAAAAAGATGTTTTGAGAGATGTCAATTTACGGATTGAGAATGGGGAGTTCATGGTTTTAGTTGGTCCATCTGGATCTGGTAAGACAACCATGATCAAGATGATTAACCGTCTTTTGGAACCAACTGATGGAAATATTTATATGGATGGCAAGCGCATCAAAGACTATGATGAGCGGGAACTTCGTCTTTCTACTGGTTATGTTTTACAGGCCATTGCTCTTTTTCCCAATCTAACGGTTGCGGAAAATATTGCCCTCATTCCTGAGATGAAGGGCTGGAGCAAGGAAGAAATTGCTCAGAAAACAGAAGAGCTTTTGGCTAAAGTTGGTTTACCAGTGGCTGAGTATGGACATCGACTTCCTAGTGAACTATCTGGCGGAGAACAGCAACGGGTTGGTATTGTTCGTGCTATGATTGGTCAGCCTAAGATTTTGCTTATGGATGAACCTTTTTCAGCCTTGGATGCCATTTCGAGAAAACAGTTGCAGGTTTTGACGAAAGAATTGCATAAAGAGTTTGGGATGACAACGATTTTTGTGACCCATGATACGGATGAAGCTTTGAAATTAGGTGACCGTATTGCTGTCTTGCAGGACGGAGAGATTCGTCAGGTGGCGAACCCTGAGACCATTTTAAAAGCTCCTGCAACGGACTTTGTAGCAGACTTGTTTGGAGGTAGTGTTCATGACTAATTTGATATCAACTTTTCAGGATCGTTTTGGTGATTGGGTAACAGCTCTATCTCAACATTTGCAGTTGTCACTTTTAACCTTGTTACTAGCTATTTTTATCGCGATTCCTTTGGCTGTTTATCTTTGCTATCATGAGAAGTTGGCGGACTGGGTCTTGCAGATTGCAGGAATTTTCCAGACTATCCCGTCTCTGGCCTTGTTGGGACTCTTCATCCCCTTGATGGGAATTGGGACCTTGCCAGCTTTGACGGCTCTGGTGATTTATGCGATTTTTCCGATTTTGCAAAATACCATCACTGGACTGAAGGGAATTGATCCGAGTCTGCAAGAGGCAGGGATTGCCTTTGGGATGACCAGATGGGAGCGTCTCAAGAAGTTTGAAATTCCACTTGCCATGCCTGTCATTATGTCTGGGATTCGGACGGCTGCGGTTTTGATTATCGGTACGGCGACTTTGGCTGCCTTGATTGGGGCAGGGGGACTGGGCTCCTTTATTCTTTTGGGAATTGACCGTAATAATACCAGTCTGATTTTGATTGGGGCACTTTCTTCTGCAGTGCTGGCCATTGCCTTTAACTTCCTACTAAAAATGATGGAAAAAGCAAAATTGCGGACGATTTTTTCTGGTTTTGCCTTGGTGACCATATTGCTCGGTCTGTCTTATAGTCCAGCCCTCTTAGCTCAAAAAGAGAAGGAAAACCTGGTCATCGCTGGGAAATTAGGCCCAGAACCGGAAATCTTGGCCAATATGTATAAGTTGCTGATTGAAGAAAATACCAGTATGACTGCGACTGTTAAGCCGAATTTTGGGAAGACTAGCTTTCTCTATGAAGCTCTGAAAAAAGGTGATATTGACATCTATCCAGAGTTTACTGGTACGGTAACTGAAAGTTTGCTTCAACCAGCACCTAAAGTAGGTCATGAACCAGATCAGGTTTATCAAGTGGCGCGTGATGGCATTGCCAAACAAGATCATCTAGCCTATCTCAAACCTATGTCTTATCAAAATACCTATGCTGTGGCTGTTCCGAAAAAGATTGCTCAAGAATATGGCTTGAAGACCATTTCAGACTTGAAAAAAGTAGAAGGTCAGTTGAAAGCAGGGTTTACTCTGGAGTTTAATGACCGCGAGGATGGAAATAAGGGCTTGCAGTCTTTCTACGGACTCAATCTCAATGTAGCGACCATGGAACCAGCTCTCCGCTATCAAGCAATCCAGTCAGGTGATATTCAAATCACGGATGCCTATTCGACCGATGCGGAGTTGGCGCGTTATGATTTACAGGTCTTGGAAGATGACAAGCAACTCTTCCCACCTTATCAAGGGGCTCCTCTGATGAAAGAAGCTCTTCTCAAGAAACACCCAGAGTTGGAAACGGTACTAAATAAACTGGCTGGTAAAATTACAGAAAGCCAGATGAGCCAGCTCAACTATCAAGTGGGTGTGGAAGGGAAATCAGCTGAAGAAGTAGCACGTGAGTTTTTGGTTCAAGAAGGTCTTCTAAAATAGAAGCAGATTTCCTTATAAATTTTTAAAAATCTTCGATTTGTATTCGAGGATTTTTTGTTATGAAAATTTTACTGTCACTTGACAAGTTAGTGAACACTCAATATAATAGTTTTATTCTAAGAGTGAGTAAATACTCACCTAGGAGGATTCAAATGAAAACATTGCTACATTTACAAGATTTAGAAAAATCTTTTGGTCGTCAAATGGTCTTAAATCACGTTAGTTTTGATTTACAGCCTGGAGAAATCATTGGTCTAATCGGTCCATCAGGTGCTGGTAAATCAACTATGATTAAAACCATGCTAGGAATGGCAAAGGCGGATAGCGGTATCGCTTTAGTCTTGGACCATACTATGCCAAATCGTCATATTTTAGGAGATATTGGCTATATGGCCCAATCAGATGCTTTATACGAGTCCTTGTCTGGTCAAGAAAATCTGGAATTTTTTGGTCAGCTAAAGGGGCTTTCTAAAAAAGACCTAAAGGCGGAAATTGCTCATATAGCTCAAGTAGTAGATCTGACAGACTACTTAAACAAGGCGGTATCTGGTTATTCTGGAGGAATGAAACGGCGTTTGTCTCTTGCTATCGCGCTGTTGGGAAATCCTCAACTCTTGATTTTGGACGAACCGACAGTTGGAATCGACCCTTCTCTTCGAAAGAAAATCTGGAAAGAATTATTCGCGCTTAGAGACAATGGGGTAGGGATATTAGTTACTACCCATGTTATGAATGAAGCAGAGTTGACGGATAAGGTCGGCTTATTATTAGGCGGAAAAATCATTGCTTTTGATACACCGCAACACTTAAAAGAAAGTTATCAAGTTTCAAGTATTGAAGAAGTATTTTTAAAAGCAGAAGGTGAGTAAAATGAGAACAATAGCGATTGCAAAAAAAGTCATCAAAGAATTACTTCGTGACAAACGAACTCTAGCCCTGATGTTTATAGCACCTGTTTTTATCATGTGGTTGATGAACCTCATGTTTTCAGCTAGTACAACCGTGAATATTAAACTAGCGGCACAAGATCTTCCAACTAGTTTGGTGACGAGAATGGATGATTTGAACCATGTTAGTGTACAGACTTACAATGATCTCAATCAAGCGAAGAAAGACTTAGCTGATGAAAAAGTAGACGCGGTGGTTTCTTATAAAAATGGTGAATATCAGGTCGATTATGCAAATACAGATGCCTCTAAAACATCTATGACTCGACAAGTATTGCGAACCAGTATCGCTAGTGAAGGAAGTAATCAATTACTAGCTCGTATCAAGCAAGCTCTTCCAAAATTGAATTTGGAGGTAAAAGCACCGGAAATCAGGGAATTCTACCAATATGGTGATGAAAATACAAACTTCTTTACAAGTATGATTCCAGTTTTGATAGGCTTTGTAGTTTTCTTTTTTGTTTTTTTGATTTCAGGAATGGCACTTTTGAAAGAGCGTACCAGTGGTACACTAGAGCGTGTATTAGCAACTCCAGTCAAACGTTCTGAAATCGTATATGGTTACATGTTGTCTTACGGTCTCATTGCGATTTTTCAGACAGCAGTGGTAGTTCTAGCAGCAGTTTGGTTATTAGATGTAGAAGTTGTCGGAAATCTATTTAATGTTATAGTAGTTAATGTAGTACTGGCTCTTGTAGCGTTGGCCTTTGGAATTCTCTTATCTACCTTGGCGAAATCAGAATTCCAAATGATGCAATTTATTCCTCTTGTGATTATGCCGCAGCTCTTTTTCTCAGGAATTATTCCATTGTCATCAATGGGAGACTGGGCTCAGACGGCCGGTATATTTTTGCCTTTGACCTACTCAGGTGATGCGATGAGTCAGATTATTCTTTACGGACGTGGCATTGGAGACGTTTTGCCTAATATCGGCGTTCTACTGATTTTCCTTGTCATTTTGACAATTCTCAATATTGTAGGATTACGACGTTATCGTAAAGTTTAAAGAAAAATACAAAAAATACTAAGAGGGATGAATGTTTAATGGATAAGACTATTTTTGAATCATTTGAAGATTACTTAGAGGAAGCAAATTATCCTCAAGGGAAGAAAAAAATCATGCGGTCGGCAGTAGATCTCATTTCGACCAAGGGCTATAATGGCACCTCCACCCTTCACATAGCTGAGCATGCTGGATTCAGTCAGGCTACGTTATTTAAGTATTTTAAAACGAAAGTCGATTTGTTAACGGCTATTTTACACCCTGTGGTTCCAGGACTATTTGGAAGTTTTTTTGAAGAACTGTTAACTTTTGAAACGACAGAAGAAAAAGTTCATTATCTTGTCCATAATCGAATGACCTATCTAAAAAATAATCGTGCTCTGATAAAAATCATTTTTCATGAAACATTCTCTAATAATAAACTAAGAAATGAACAGAAGTTTATCTGGAATACTATCCAGGATAAGCTTCTGATGCTTCACAAGGAATTGTTGGCAGATCCACGTGTTAATCCTGAATTAACGATTTCTCAAATGGTTCGCATCTGTATAGGTCCTTTGTTAGCTTACTTCTCTCAACTATATGTCGTTGGCGACAATGGCGAAATGAGAGAAGAGGACTTAGACTTGTTAGAAAAACAAATCTTAGGTGGTTTGTGGAAGTAGTAAGTTTCTAAATATAGAATGAAAGAGTCTGGGGCAAAAAGATTTTGATTTTAGGAATTCTTTATTATAAATTTTTAAAATCGATAGATTAGACAAAAAAGCGAACAAGACGGAATTCTGAGTGTCAGAAAACTGATTTTGTTCGCTTTTTATATTTAAGGTTAGACTTTTGTCCCAGGCTCTTTTGTTTAATTATGTGACTATTAGTTCGTCTCGCTCCGTTAGGTGCAGTACAAGATGATCCTTTTTTGTGTTAGAGCAAAATAAATAATACCGTAATGACAATAGCACTTGTTATACGAACGATGTGGTGCGATATATGTTGACTTTCTTTCTGTTGGCCGTTCCAGTAAGCGCCGTAGCAGATGATGCTAGAGCCCACTATCCATAGAAGAATGGTTGCAAGTGGGACGAAGTAAAAGATGGCTAGAGCCAGAGAGGTGAGGCAACTGCCGACCAAGATGCACGTGTTTCCCAGACTGTAGTTCTTTTGTTTTATGGCTGCGAAAGCAGCAGCAAGGTGAAGCAGCGAGAAGGCGAGAGCTAGTACAATCGTCAGAATTCCTAGGATAATAGAATTTAACATGGTTGAGTCCTTTCTTCGTAACAGGATTAAATCTCGAGTGATTTTGTAGAAGTCATCTCAATCACATCTAAGTAAAATCTCACTACTTGGTCTTCTGTATAAGATTTTCCTTTTTTTAGCCACCAGGTCAGTGTTTCGATAAAATTGGTTACTACAAAATGTTTGAGGTAGGAGGCTGGTATGCTCGGATAGGCCTCTTGCAAATCCTCCGCTACCATGGGGTAAACATGGTGTTCGAGTTCCTTGTGTAGTTGGCGGAGAAAGTAGTCGTTTTTGGAAAAAAGAAGACTGGTGACATGGTCTTGATTTTTTTGAAAATGCAAAAAAATATGTGCGAGGTAGTCTTCTGTAGTCAAGTGTTCTTCCCTTTCAAAGAGATGATGAAAGAGGTAGCGACAGAGTTCATCTAAAAGCAGCTCCTTGCTCTCGTAGTGACAGTAAAAGGTCGAGCGCCCAACATCTGCCAAGTCAATGATATCTTGGACAGTAGTGGCATCATAGCCCTTGTCGTTCAAAACTTGTAAAAAAGCTTGATAAATAGCTTTTTTCGTCTTACTAACCCGACGATCTCTTTTTTGCATGTAGACACTTGAGGCTAACTGTTCAGAACTGAATAAGGCTGACAGTTTGCTTCTATCCTTTCTTTGGATTTTATTAGATAATACAAATGAAAGAAGTATATATATCTATTATACCAAAGGAGGGAGAGAAATGAGTTCTAAAACATCTATCTGGCTAGCCTTTTTCTTGAATTTAAGCTATGCTATTGTTGAGTTTATCGCAGGAGGAATCTTTGGTTCGAGTGCTGTTCTTGCTGATTCTGTTCATGACTTGGGAGATGCTATAGCCATTGGTATATCGGCCCTTTTAGAAACAATCTCAAACCGAGAAGAAGATGGGCAGTACACCTTGGGTTACAAGCGTTTCAGTCTTTTAGGAGCCATCCTAACAGCTGTGATCCTTATGATAGGGTCTGTCCTAGTGATATTGGAAAATATCACAAAGATAGTTGACCCGCAACCTGTCAATGAGGAAGGCGTCCTCTGGCTAGGAATCATTGCAGTAGGTATCAATGTGCTAGCTAGTCTAGTCGTTCGTAAGGGCAAGACAAAGAACGAGTCAATTTTGAGCTTGCACTTTTTGGAAGACACCCTTGGTTGGCTGGCTGTCATTCTGATGGCGATTATCCTCAAATTTACAGATTGGTATATCCTTGATCCACTCTTATCTCTTGTCATTTCTATCTTCATTCTAACAAAAGCCATTCCTCGCTTTTGGAGTGCACTCAAGATTTTCTTGGATGCTGTGCCAGAAGGAGTAGAGACAGGGGATTTGGAGAAGGATTTGGAGGCTCTGATCAATGTCAAAAGTGTCAATCAACTTAGCATTTGGTCCATGGATGGTTTGGAAAATAATGCCATTATCCATCTCTGTATCGAGGACTGGGAGCAGATGATAGAAACTAAAGAAGCAGTGCGTCAATTTTTAGAAGAAAGAGGAGTGCAGAATATTACCATCGAAGTGGACGCCAGTCAAAGCAATCATGCGCAACATAAACGGAGGGTAACAGCCTTAGAGCAGAACCATCCTCATCATCACTAGAAAAAACGACCTCTTGTTGAGGTCGTTTTGATATCTTATTCATTCCTTGTACTTTCTCTCAAAGTCAGTCTGGTTCCCAGCATGGTTAGGCTAGGGATTTTGCGACCGTGGAGAACTTCCTTGTTAAGAATATCCATACCTGCTCGGCCCATTTCCTCAGTATAGACCGTGATACTAGAGAGGGGAGGGTAGACTTGCTTGGTCAGGCTAGTGTCGTTAAAAGAAATGAGGCTGACGCGGTCTGGTAGGCTAATTCCAGCTTCTTGAAGGGCACGGAGGGCACCGATGGCTAAACTATCGCTGGCGGCGAAAAAGGCTGGTGGGAGTTGGTCTCCCAACTTGTGAATGGCCTTCTTCATCAAGTCATAGCCAGACTGGGCAGTAAAGCTTCCCTGAAAGACCAGTTCTTCATGGTAGATAATTTTTGCTTGGGTAATGTCTTTGAAATTTTCTAGTCGCTTATCCTGGATAATTTCTTCCTGGTCGGTTGTTTCCTCAAGTCCTGTGAGAATTCCGATACGGTTCATCCCTTGGCTGAGGAAATGGTCTACAACTTGTTTTACAGCAGTGTAAAAGTCAGTGATAATACAGGTGTGACCTAGTGAGAGGGTATCGCTGTCTATAAAGACTAAGGGTTTTTGGTATTCTTCAAAGGCAGAGATCTGTGCTCGGCTAAATTTTCCGATGCAGAGAATGCCAATCACTTCCTCGCTTAATGTAAAAGGATGGTCATTAAAATAGCGCAAGATATCATAGTCCAACTCTTGGGCTCTTTTTTCAATACCGAGACGAATCTGGTAGTAGTAGAGGTCGTCCAACTCCCCTTGTTCGCTGACCCATTGGATAATAGCAATCTTTTGCTTGGGTTTGTGGGATTCGCCTGTCTTGAGGTGCTTGGTGTAGCCCAGCTCTTCAGCGACGGTTAAAATGCGGTGTCGGGTTTCTTCTGTGACAGATAGGCTCTGGTCGCGATTGAGGACACGAGATACGGTCGCGATAGAGACAGAGGCTAGCTGTGCAATGTCTTTTAAGGTAGCCATAAATCCTCCTTCTTTTAGGTTAGTATATCATATTTTTCTTCTTTTTACCGATTGTTTAGTAAAACTTTAGTAAAAAGGATTGACCTTAGCAAAAGCCTTGGATACAATAGAAGAAAACGATTACACGTTAAGATGACTTAACGGACAGTCAAAGGAGAATTCATATGACACAACATCTTACTGCTGAAGCCCTTCGCAAAGACTTTCTTGCCGTTTTTGGTCAAGAAGCAGACCAAACTTTCTTTTCACCAGGTCGTATCAATCTGATTGGTGAACACACAGACTACAACGGTGGGCACGTTTTTCCAGCGGCTATTTCCTTGGGAACCTATGGAGCGGCTCGCAAGCGTGACGACCAAGTTTTGTGTTTCTACTCAGCCAACTTTGAGGACAAGGGTATCATCGAAGTGCCTCTTGCTGACCTCAAATTTGAAAAAGAGCACAGCTGGACCAACTATCCAAAAGGAGTTCTTCATTTCTTGCAAGAAGCTGGGCACGTGATTGACAAAGGGTTTGATTTTTATGTTTATGGGAATATCCCAAATGGAGCTGGCTTGTCATCATCGGCATCTTTGGAACTTTTGACTGGTGTTGTGGCAGAGCATCTCTTTGATTTAAAACTAGACCGTCTGGATTTGGTAAAAATCGGAAAACAAACAGAAAATAACTTTATCGGAGTGAATTCTGGTATCATGGACCAGTTTGCTATCGGTATGGGAGCTGACCAACGTGCCATTTACCTAGATACCAACAACTTGGAGTATGACTTGGTGCCACTTGATTTGAAGGACAATGTTGTTGTTATCATGAACACCAACAAACGTCGTGAACTAGCAGATTCTAAGTATAATGAACGCCGTGCTGAGTGTGAAAAAGCAGTAGAAGAATTGCAAGTTGCCTTGGATATTCAGACCTTGGGTGAATTGGATGAGTGGGCCTTTGACCAATACAGCTATCTGATTAAAGACGAAAATCGTTTAAAACGTGCTCGCCATGCTGTGCTTGAAAATCAACGTACTCTTAAAGCTCAAGCAGCTCTTCAGGCAGGTGATTTGGAAACATTTGGTCGCTTGATGAATGCTTCTCACGTTTCTCTTGAGCATGATTATGAAGTAACTGGCTTGGAATTGGATACCCTTGTTCACACTGCTTGGAATCAGGAAGGTGTTCTGGGTGCTCGTATGACAGGAGCAGGTTTTGGTGGCTGTGCCATTGCCTTGGTGCAAAAAGATGATGTTGAGGCCTTTAAGGAAGCTGTAGGCAAACGCTACGAGGAAGTCGTTGGATATGCTCCAAGCTTCTATATCGCTGAAGTTGCATCGGGGACTCGAGTTTTAGACTAGGAGAGAAGTAAATGGAAGCTGTAATATTTGATTTAGATGGCTTATTAGCTGATACTGAGATCATTTCTCTAAAAGTTTATCAAGAATTGCTTGAAGATTTTGGAATTCCTTTCACAGAAGAAACCTATTCTAGAGAATACAGTGGACATAGGGAAGAGGAGAATGTTCAACGATTTTTGGATACCTATGATTTACCTTGGAACTTTGACCAAACCTTGGAAAAAGTTTATGAACTGGAAGCTCGAATATTAGCCAAAGGTGTAAATTTAAAAAAAGGTGCTAAAAATTTGCTTGCTTTTTTGCAAAGAGAAGGTATTCCAATCGCTTTAGCAACTTCAAGTGTTGAATCTAGAGCTAGAATGATTTTGGATAGTAATGGTATACTGTCCCTATTTGACCATCTAGTTTTTGCAAAAGATGTAAAGCGAAGCAAACCTTACCCTGATATATTTTTAAAGGCCTGCAGTGATTTGAATGTTTTACCAGAGAATTGCTTAGTATTAGAGGATAGTGAAGCAGGGATTGAAGCAGCGTATAGAGCTGGGATACCAGTTATTTGTATTCCAGACTTGAAAATGCCAGCACAGTCTTTCTTAAATAAAACAGAACAAGTTTTTCAGGATTTAGATGCTGTCAGAGACTATTTAGAAAGTAAGAGGGAGAATCAATGAGTCAGGGAGTTCTAGATGCATTTATCACGGAAGTCATTGGTGAAAGTTCATTTGAGGAAATGGATCGAATCTACCTGACCAATCGTGTTTTGGCTCGAGTGGGCGAAGGTGTTTTGGAAGTTGAGACTGATCTAGATGAGTTGATTGACCTCAAGGACCAGCTTGTCGAGGAGGCGGTTCGATTAGAGACGATTGAGGACAGTCAGACTGCGCGTGAAATCCTCGGTGCTGAACTGATGGACTTGGTAACCCCTTGTCCAAGTCAGGTTAATCGTGACTTTTGGACAACCTATGCTCACTCTCCTGAGCAGGCGATAGGGGATTTTTACCAGCTCAGCCAGAAAAATGACTACATCAAGCTCAAGGCTATTTCTAAGAATATCGCTTATCGCGTTCCATCTGACTATGGAGAACTTGAGATTACCATTAACCTCTCTAAGCCTGAAAAGGATCCAAAGGAGATTGCGGCGGCTAAGTTGGTTCAAGCTAGCAATTACCCACAGTGTCAACTCTGTCTAGAGAATGAAGGCTACCATGGTCGGGTTAACCATCCAGCTCGTAGTAACCACCGAATTATCCGTTTTGAAATGGCCGGTCAGGAGTGGGGTTTCCAGTATTCGCCCTATGCTTACTTTAATGAGCACTGTATTTTCTTAGATGGCCAGCATCGTCCCATGGCCATTAGTCGTCAGAGTTTTGAGCGTCTGCTAGCGATCGTAGAGCAGTTTCCAGGCTATTTTGCTGGATCTAATGCCGATCTGCCGATAGTGGGGGGGTCTATTCTAACTCATGACCACTATCAGGGAGGCCGTCACGTGTTTCCTATGGAATTAGCTCCTTTGCAAAAGACCTTCCGATTTACTGGTTTTGAACAGGTCAAGGCAGGGATTGTCAAGTGGCCTATGTCAGTGCTACGTTTGACTTCGGATTTCAAAGAAGATTTGATCAACTTGGCTGACAAGATTTTACAGGAATGGCGCCAGTATTCAGATCCTGCAGTACAGATTTTGGCAGAGACAGATGGGACACCGCATCACACCATCACACCGATTGCTCGTAAACGCGATGGACAGTTTGAGTTGGACTTGGTCTTGCGGGACAATCAGACATCGCCAGAGCATCCTGATGGCATTTATCATCCCCACAAGGATGTCCAACATATCAAGAAGGAAAATATCGGCTTGATTGAGGTCATGGGCTTGGCTATCTTACCACCACGATTGAAAGCGGAAGTGGAGCAAGTCGCCAGCTATCTTGTAGGAGATGATAAAGCAGTTGCCTCTTATCATCAGAAATGGGCAGACCAGCTCAAAGTCCAACATCCAGACCTAAAAGATAAAGAAAAAGCCCTTGAAATCGTCAAGGACTCTGTGGGTGCTATTTTTGCGCGTGTTCTGGAGGACGCAGGAGTTTACAAGCAAACGGAGCAGGGACAGGCAGCCTTTATGCGCTTTGTTGAGCAGGTTGGAATTTTACCAGACTAGGAGCTTTCTCCTTGCACAGTCCTATAAAAAGTAGTATCATAGTGTCGTTTGAAATATCAGGAGGAAACGATGAAAGATTTTCATTTTGATGCTATATCTGCCTTTGAAAATTACGAAATAGAAAAAATGAGAGATGGTCATGTTGTGGTGACGACGAAAGTGGTGGACTCGTCGCTCAACTACTATGGCAATGCCCATGGAGGCTATCTCTTTACTCTTTGTGATCAAATTAGTGGTCTAGTGGTAATCTCGCTGGGGCTTGATGGAGTGACGCTCCAGTCCTCTATCAACTACCTCAAGGCAGGAAAACTCGACGATGTACTGACCATTAAAGGAGAATGCGTCCACCAAGGACGTACCACTTGTGTAGTGGATGTCGATATTACCAATCAAGAAGGCAGAAATGTCTGTAAGGCAACCTTTACCATGTTTGTCACAGGACAAAGGTCAGAAGAAAGACAGGTGAGGATATAAAGTATTGAGAGTTGACCTGCACTCTAAGGGTTAGATATTTTTTGTCGAACTTTTGGAGTGCAGGTTAGTTTTGATTCTCGCAGATGAAGCAACCGCTTCACTAGACCCTAAAAACTCTGAGGAGCTACTTTCTATCCTAGAATCTCTAAAAAATCCGAATCGGACCATTATTATTGCGACCCACAATCCTCTTATCTGGGAGCAAGTGGATCAAGTCATTCGAGTTACCGATTTATCTCATTGATGATAAGAGAACATTAAGTTAGAAGAAAGAGTCACAAATACACTTTGTGGCTTTTTTATTTCCGTAAAAATGGTAAAATAGTAGGAGTAGAAATGGAGTTTGAGACATGAAAGTAATCGATCAATTTAAAAATAAGAAAGTCCTTGTTTTAGGTTTGGCTAAGTCTGGTGAGTCTGCAGCCCGTTTGTTGGACAAGCTAGGTGCCATTGTGACGGTAAATGACGGCAAGCCTTTTGAGGAAAATCCTGCTGCACAAAGTTTGCTGGAAGAAGGGATCAAGGTTGTCACTGGTGGCCATCCTTTGGAGCTCTTGGATGAAGAGTTTGCTCTGATGGTAAAAAATCCAGGTATCCCGTATAGCAATCCCATGATTGAAAAGGCATTGGCAAAGGGGATTCCAGTCTTGACTGAGGTGGAGTTGGCTTATTTGATTTCAGAAGCGCCGATTATCGGTATCACTGGTTCAAATGGGAAAACAACCACAACGACCATGATTGGGGAGGTTTTGACTGCTGCAGGCCAACATGGTCTCTTGTCAGGGAACATTGGCTATCCTGCTAGTCAAGTGGCTCAAACTGCAACAGCCAAGGACACGCTTGTCATGGAACTTTCTTCTTTCCAGTTGATGGGTGTTCAAGAATTCCAGCCTGTGATTGCGGTCATTACCAACCTCATGCCAACTCATATCGACTATCATGGTTCTTTTGAGGAATATGTAGCAGCCAAGTGGAATATCCAGAACAAGATGACAGCAGATGATTTTCTTGTTTTGAACTTTAACCAAGACTTGGCAAAAGAATTGGCTACTAAAACACAAGCCACTGTTGTTCCATTTTCAACACTTGAAGAGGTTGATGGAGCTTATCTGGAAGATGGTCAACTCTACTTCCGTGGGGAAGTGGTCATGGCAGCTAGTGAAATCGGTGTTCCAGGTAGCCACAATGTAGAAAATGCCCTTGCGACCATTGCAGTAGCTAAGCTTTGTGGTGTAGACAACCAGACCATCAAGGAAACTCTTTCAGCCTTTGGTGGTGTCAAACACCGTCTCCAATTTGTGGATGAAATTCAGGGTGTCAAATTCTATAATGATAGCAAATCAACCAATATCTTGGCTACTCAAAAAGCCTTGTCAGGATTTGACAATAGCAAGGTCATCTTGATTGCAGGTGGTTTGGACCGTGGAAATGAGTTTGACGAATTGGTGCCAGACATCACAGGGCTCAAGAAGATGGTCATCCTTGGTCAGTCTGCTGAACGTGTCAAACGGGCAGCAGATAAGGCTGGTGTGACTTATGTAGATGCGACAGATATTGCTGATGCGACTCGCAAGGCTTATGAGCTAGCGACTCAAGGAGATGTGGTTCTTCTCAGTCCTGCCAATGCTAGCTGGGATATGTATGCTAACTTTGAAGTACGTGGCGACCTCTTTATCGACACAGTAGCGGAGTTAAAGGAATAATATGAAAAAAATTGTCTTTACAGGTGGGGGGACGGTTGGACACGTCACCCTCAACCTTTTGTTAATGCCCAAGTTCATCGAAGACGGCTGGGAAGTCCACTATATCGGGGATAAGCATGGAATCGAACACCAAGAAATCCTCAAATCAGGCTTAAATGTTACCTTCCATTCTATTGCGACTGGGAAGTTGCGTCGCTATTTCTCTTGGCAAAATATGCTGGATGTCTTTAAAGTTGGTTGGGGAATTGTCCAATCGCTCTTTATCATGTTAAGAGTTCGGCCGCAGGCCCTCTTTTCTAAAGGAGGATTTGTCTCTGTACCACCGGTTATCGCAGCATGTGTGTCAGGAGTGCCTGTCTTTATCCACGAATCGGACCTGTCTATGGGCTTGGCCAATAAAATTGCCTATAAATTTGCGACCAAGATGTACTCAACCTTTGAGCAGGCTGCTGGTCTTGCAAAAGTCGAGCATGTGGGAGCAGTGACCAAAGTTTCAGACCAAAAAATTCCTGAACCAGATGAATTGGTGGATATCCAAACCCACTTTAATCCTAAATTGCCAACGGTATTGTTTGTCGGTGGTTCTGCAGGTGCCCGTGTATTTAACCAATTGGTGACAGATCATAAGCAAGAACTGACCGAACGCTACAATATTATCAATCTCACTGGAGATTCTAGCCTCAATGAGTTGAGTCAAAATCTCTTTCGTATTGACTATGTGACGGATCTCTATCAACCTTTGATGGAGATGGCAGATGTGGTGGTGACGCGTGGTGGTGCCAATACGATTTTCGAGCTCTTGGCTATGGCGAAACTTCATCTCATCGTACCATTGGGTCGTGAAGCAAGTCGAGGAGACCAGATTGAAAATGCAGCCTACTTTGTTAAGAAAGGCTATGCAGAAGAGCTTCAAGAAAGTGACTTGACCTTGGAAAGCTTGGAGGAGAAACTCAGCCACCTGCTTAGTCACAAGGACCAATACCAAGCTAGCATGAAAGCTTCAACTGAATTGAAATCTCTTGCGGATTTTTACGATCTATTAAGAAAAGACCTATCATAAGGAAAACCAATGTCAAAGGATAAGAAAAAAGAATCAAACCAGAAGAAAGAATTGTCTGAATGGCAGAAACGAAACCAGGAATACCTGAAGAAGAAGGCTGAGGAAGAAGCTGCCCTAGCTGAAGAGAAGGAAAAGGAAAAACAAGCTCGAATGGGGAAAAACTCTAAGATGTTAGAGGAAGCCAAGAAATCATCGAGTGAGTCAGACGAGGAAGCCGCAAGTCCGAGCAAGGAACCATCCGAAAAAGAAGAAAAATCTCAAAAGGATGACCCTAAAGTCAAAGAGGAAAAAGAAAAGAAGAAAAAAGAAAAACCAGAAAAACCTGCCAAGCCTAAAATTGCTCCTATTCATATTTGGCGAGCTGTGAGTATCTTGGTACCGAGTGTTCTGGTTCTCCTCCTTTCTATCTATCTCTTGACCCCTCTTTCGACTATCAAGCATATCGAGGTTAAGGGAAATGTCCAGACTCAAGCGGATGACATTAAACAGGTTTCTGGCATTCAGGACAGCGACTATACCTTGTCTTTGTTATGGAACAAGGACAAGCACGCTGAGCAGATCAAGTCTAATCACTGGATCGAGTCAGCAAAGATTGACTACAAATTTCCGACTGACTTTACGATTGAGGTCAAGGAATTCGATATTGTTGGTTATTATGTGTCTGGTGAAGAACATTATCCTATTCTTTCTAGTGGTACAGTAGAGTCAACTCCTGTTGATCGCTTAAACCTGCCTGAGACCTACCTAACAGTCACCTTTAACGATGAGCAGCAGGTGAAGGATTTGATGACGGGTCTTTCTAGCATTAGTGAGGACATAAAGAGTCAAATTCAGAAGATTGAACTAGCGCCAAGTAAGGCAACTGCCGATCTTTTAAAAATTACTATGCAGGATACAGATGAAATCTTGGTTCCCTTGTCAGAATTGAGTAAGAAATTGCCTTATTACAGTAAAATCAAGCCACAGTTAGCAGAACCGAGCTTCATCGATATGGAAGCAGGAATCTATAGTACTAGCTTAGCTGATAAACGTTTAGAAGAAGCAGAGGAAAAAGCTAAACAAGAAGCTAAAGAAGCAGAGAAGAAAAAACAGGAAGAAAAAAAAGCTGAAGAAAGGAAACAAGAATAAGAATCTTCAGTTTTTACTTGACAAGTATCGTTATAAATAATAGAATAGTAGAAAACTTTTAAAGCAGTCCAGAGAGGCAGCTAAGGTTAGACAGTGAAAGGATGGAGACTACCCGTTTTTCGTGGAACCTAGCTGCTAGCAGGTTCCTTTTTTTGAGCAATGGACTGTTAGCAAAGAATAGGAGAAAAGAATGCGTGAGAGTCGTCCGGTCATTGCTCTGGATTTTCCAAGTTTCGAGGAAGCCAAAGAATTTTTAGCCCTTTTTCCAGCAGAGGAAAAACTCTATGTCAAGGTAGGAATGGAAATCTACTATGCAGTAGGTCCCGAAGTTGTGCGTTATTTAAAATCATTGGGGCACAGTGTTTTTTTGGACCTCAAGCTACATGATATTCCAAATACGGTTAAATCAACCATGAAAATCTTGTCTAGTCTTGGGGTGGATATGACTAATGTTCAGGCTGCAGGTGGACTTGAGATGATGCAGGCTGCGCGTGAAGGCCTTGGTGATCAAGGGATTCTTATCGCGGTGACCCAATTAACCTCAACATCTGAAGAACAGATGCAAGACTGTCAAAATATCCAAACTAGCCTGCAGGAATCAGTGATTCACTATGCTAAGAAAACAGCTGAAGCTGGATTGGATGGAGTGGTTTGCTCAGCCCAAGAAGCCCAACTCATCAAGGAGGCGACAAACGAAGATTTTATCTGCTTGACACCAGGTATTCGACCAGCAGGTGCTGAAGCAGGGGATCAAAAACGAGTAGTGACCCCTGGCCAAGCCTATCAAATCGGTAGTGACTACATTGTAGTAGGCCGTCCAATCACACAGGCAGCAGACCCTGTAGCAGCCTACCATGCTATCAAGGAAGAATGGACACGCGATTGGGTCTAAAGCGTATTTGACTATAGATTTAAGGATAAGAAGGAGTATACCATGACACTTGCCAGAGACATTGCTAGCCATCTATTGAAAATTCAAGCGGTTTATCTCAAACCAGAAGAGCCTTTCACTTGGGCATCTGGTATTAAGTCACCGATCTATACGGATAATCGTGTAACGCTAGCTTATCCAGAAACCCGTACCTTGATTGAAAATGGTTTTGTGGATGCTATCAAAGCAGCCTTTCCAGAGGTAGAAGTCATTGCTGGTACAGCGACAGCAGGGATTCCACACGGAGCTATCATCGCAGACAAGATGAATCTACCATTTGCCTATATCCGTAGCAAGCCAAAAGACCATGGAGCCGGAAACCAAATCGAAGGCCGTGTAGCCCAGGGGCAAAAGATGGTTGTTGTTGAAGATCTCATTTCAACGGGTGGGTCAGTTCTCGAAGCGGTAGCAGCTGCCAAGCGTGAAGGAGCAGATGTTCTCGGTGTAGTAGCCATTTTTAGCTATCAACTAGCAAAAGCAGATAAGAACTTTGCAAATGCAGGCGTGAAACTGGTGACTCTCTCAAACTACAGCGAGCTCATCCACCTAGCTCAGGAAGAAGGCTACATCACACCAGAGGGATTGGATCTCTTAAAACGATTCAAAGAAGACCAAGAAAATTGGCAAAATGCCTAAAATATTGGAAATCAGGTAGTCACTAGGATTACCTGATTTCTTTTTATTTTCGGAAAATATTAGTCAACTTTTCCACCTTCAACAACTAGATCATCTGCCTTAGCAGCGTCACCATAGGTTGGGTGAAGTGTTTTTTCATAGGCCTTGTGGAAGAAGTTTTCCTTGCCTAATTTTTCAATATCTTTATTGATGAAGTCAAGCAATTCTTGGTTTCCTTTTTGAACTGCTGGTGCAATGGTATCTGGGCCACCGAGAGAAGTAATCCCTACTTCGTACCCTTTATTTTCAAGAGCCCATGCTAGGACTTCAGTATTGTCAGTCGAGAAGGCATCTCCACGTCCGTCCAGAAGAGCTTGATAAGCATCACTGTATTGGTCGTATTTTTGAAGTTTGACTTCTGGGTGATTTCTCTCAAAGTAGGTTTCAGCAGTGGTTCCTTTTGTGACAATCAAGGTTTTGCCTTCTAATTCTTTAACGTCTTTGATGACCTTATCTTTTGGTGACACAACACCGAGGGAAACTTTCATGTAAGGAAGGGCAAAGTCAACTTGTTTCTTACGTTCGTCGGTAACTGTGAAGTTGGCAAGGGTGATATCAACCTTGTTTGAAATCAAATATTCAGCACGGTTGGCAGCATCGACTGAAACGTATTTAACCTTAACACCCAGGTCTTGAGCTAGTTGATTTCCCAATTCGATATCGTAACCTTTGTAAGAACCGTCGTTGTCAACATAACCAAATGGTTTTTTGTCTCCAAATACGGCGATTCGAAGCTCACCGCTTTTTTTGATTTCGTCGATAGTGCGGGCTTTGGCGGTTGTTTTTCCTGATGAAGCATCAGAGCTTCCACCTGAGCTACAAGCTGTGACAAAGATAAGCGCAAATGCTAGAGCAAAAACAGTTAGAATTGGTTTGAGTAGTTTCATAAAAATCTCCTTTATAGATATGAGCCGAACTGGCTAAAGTCAAATACGTTTAAAAATTCCTGTGCTCGTTTGGTTTGAGGATTAGTGAAGAATTCTTGAGCAGTTCCTTCTTCAGCAATCTTCCCTTGGTCAAGAAAGATAATGCGGTCCGCAATGGCTTGGGCAAACTGCATTTCGTGGGTCACCAAGATCATGGTACGCCCTTCTTGAGCCAAATCATTGATGAGTTCCAGAACTTCACGCACCATTTCTGGATCCAGCGAAGCCGTCACTTCGTCAAAGAGGATAATTTCTGGATGCATGAGAAGGGCACGGACAATCGCCACTCGTTGTTTCTGTCCACCAGATAATTGTCTAGCGAAACTGTGTTTTTTATCAAGCAAACCCACACGTTCCAGTAGTTGCAATGCTTCTTCCGTTACTTCTTTCTTGTCCCGTCCTTGTGCCTTGATAGGACCTAAGATAAGGTTCTGCAGAACGTCCAGATGGGGAAAGAGTTCATAACTTTGAAAGACCATGCCAATCTTTTGACGAACCAGGTGAAAGTTTTTCTGGTTTCCAATAATGGACTGGCCATCAAGAAGAATGTCTCCACCTTGAATGGTTTCTAAGCCATTGAGACAGCGAAGTAGGGTACTTTTCCCGCAACCAGATGGTCCTAGAATGACGACAACTTCCCCCTTTTTGATATCCATGGAAAGTCCTTGGAGGATGGGATTATCTCCGAAGGATTTTTTTAGATCCTTGATTTCTAATATAGTATCAGACATTTAGTTCCTCCAGTGTTTTTCTAAGTGAGTAGATAGTTTGGAAATGGGGAAGCAAACTGCGAAATACAAGACCAGGATGGTCCCATAAATCCAAAAGGAAGCAGTTGGGATGGTCAAGCGATTGCTATCAATGATTTGCTGTCCCACTTTTGTGACTTCAACAACCCCAATCAAAACAACCAAAGAGGTGGTTTTGATCATCCGAGTGACAAGGTTGATGGCCTGCGGAAGCAATCTTCTCAAGACCTGTGGAATGATGATATGGTAGTAAAGTTGGAAATTTGTTAAGCCAAGCGCCTGTCCGCTTTCAAACTGATGTTTGGGAAGGGAAGTGATGGCTCCGCGCACCAAGTCCCCCATCTCAGCTGTTCCCCAGAGAGTAAAAACGATAATAGCAGAAGTCTCGCCTGAGATGTTGATATTAAAGTTTCGAGCCAAGCCGAAATAAATAATGAAGAGTAGCACCAGTTGGGGCATGATACGGATGAATTCTAGATAAAAACGTGTCAAGAAGCGAACGACTCTAGAATGAGAGGTCATGATGATTCCCATAACCGTACCGAAAATCATGGATAAGAGGACAGAGAGGATGGAAATCCCAATCGTGACTCCCAATCCCTGTAAGATCCGCAGGAGATTATTTCCCTGAAAGAGTACTTGTATTCCCGAATCCTGCATGGCGGAGCCTCCTTTCTATCCAACTAAAGAGCAATGATATAGGTAGAAGCATAATCAGATAAGCCACTACCAACATAGCCAGTGCAATGTCTGTCTCATAGTAAAGCCCGATCAAGTCCTTAGCAACATACATGAGATCGGCTAGAGCAACTGCAGAGAAAACTGAGGTTTCCTTAATCAAGAAAATCACATTAGCACTGAAGGACGGCAGAGCCACTGCTGTGGCTTGTGGCAAGACCACGTAGCGAAAAACCTGAACGGGTGTCAGACCGATCGCTAAGCCAATCTCATGCTGGGTTTGACTAACTGCTTCTAGCCCACTTCGGAAGGATTCTGCCATATAGGAACCTCCCAAAAAGATAAGACCAAGGGTGGCGCAGACCTCTGAGGAAAGGACAATCCCAATCCGAGGAAGTCCGAAGTAGAGGAAGAAGAGCTGAATCAAAAGGGGCGTGTTTCGTGACAATTCTATATAGGCTGTCGCTACTTGCGCCAAAATAGGAACGCGATAATGGCGAATGACACTAACGATTAGACCAACAAGAAAAGAACCCAAAATTCCCCAAACTGCGATATGTAGGGTCAGAAAGAATGCCTTTTGATAGAGTGGTAAATATTGTTCAACAATGGACCAATCCAAAATAGAACCTCCCATCTAGGA
Source organism: Streptococcus oralis subsp. dentisani (assembly GCF_003944205.1). GTDB lineage: Bacteria > Bacillota > Bacilli > Lactobacillales > Streptococcaceae > Streptococcus > Streptococcus oralis_BH. The sequence continues at coordinate 64,255 of NZ_RJPH01000007.1, read as the reverse complement.
ATAATAAAGTTATTGTAGCACTAAAGGGCATGTTTGGATAATATGAATTTTTTATCACAATGATAGAAAATATTTATCATGTCTGTGATTTGAAATTTCCAGACAAATTTTTTGAAAGGATTCTGAAAAAGAGGTAAGATAGTTTATGTAAGATAAAGTAAACGCTTACTTAATAAGGAGGACACTTTATGTCATATAAAACAAGCAATGCAGAAGGACCTGTAGATTTTATTAACACTTATGATTTGGAGCCAATGGCGCAACAAGTCATTCCTAAAGCTGCCTTTGGTTATATCGCTAGTGGAGCAGAGGATACTTTCACTTTACGCGAGAACATCCGTGCCTTTAACCACAAACTCATCGTTCCGCATACGCTTTGCGATGTTGAAAATCCAAGTACAGAGATTGAATTTGCAGGTGAAAAATTATCTTCACCAATTATTATGGCGCCTGTTGCGGCTCATAAATTAGCAAATGAACAAGGTGAAGTGGCTACTGCGCGTGGTGTGCATGAATTTGGTTCTCTTTATACAACTAGTTCCTACTCTACCGTTGACCTTCCAGAAATTACGGAAGCTCTTCAAGGGACACCTCATTGGTTCCAATTTTACTTTAGTAAGGATGACGGCATTAACCGCCATATCATGGACCGTGTGAAGGCTGAAGGCTACAAAGCGATTGTCTTGACGGCGGATGCAACTGTAGGGGGGAATCGTGAGGTCGATAAGCGCAATGGTTTTGTCTTCCCAGTTGGCATGCCGATTGTTGAGGAATACCTGCCAGAAGGTGCTGGAAAATCAATGGACTTTGTTTACAAATCAGCCAAACAACGCTTGTCTCCACGTGATGTCGAATTTATCGCTGAATACTCAGGTCTTCCTGTGTATGTCAAGGGGCCACAATGCCGTGAAGACGTTGAATGTTCGCTTGCCGCAGGTGCTTCTGGTATCTGGGTAACCAACCACGGTGGCCGCCAAATCGACGGTGGACCAGCATCCTTTGACTCACTTCAGGAAGTCGCTGAAGCAGTTGATAAACGTGTGCCAATTGTCTTTGACTCTGGTGTTCGTCGCGGTCAGCACGTCTTTAAAGCCTTGGCTTCAGGAGCAGACTTGGTAGCTATTGGCCGCCCTGTGATCTATGGCTTGGCTCTTGGTGGTAGTGTGGGTGTACGTCAAGTCTTTGAACACTTGAATGCAGAATTGAAGACAGTCATGCAGTTATCTGGAACTCAGACTATTGAAGATGTCAAACACTTCAAACTGCGTCACAATCCATACAATCCATCCTTCCCAGTTGATTCACGTGATTTGAAGTTGTATTGATAAAGTAGAAAGTCTCCATTTGATGTGGAGATTTTTCTTCGTGTATAGAAAGATTAAATCGTTATCAGAAACTATATAAATATATTTTTCAGTCAAATATCTTGCTAGGGCTTTCAAATTCTGTTATACTGGTCCAGTAATAAAATAATAAAGACATTTGGGGTGCTTTAGGCTGAGATGATACCCATTGAACCTGATACAGTTAAGACTGGCGAAGGGAAATGTGAAAAGTTTTTTTCGTATGTCGAAAAGAACTGTCTAATCTTGTAAGGTAAACTCTAATTCTCGTTTGTAATTGGAGTTTTTTTGTTTATCAAAAGAGGATAGGCTTGACGGCAAGCCTTTTGGTAGCTCTCTTTGAATGCCCCAATTTTCTTTAAAAAAGGAGTTTTTTATGTTGAAAAAATGGCAGTTAAAAGATGTTATCTTGCTTGCTTTCTTGTCTATCTTTTTTGGTGGCGTTTTTGTGGGTTCGGGCTATCTGTTTGATATCCTCACCCTGATCTTGGTCCCTCTTGGTTTGCAGGCCTTTGCCAATGAAATCCTCTTTGGTCTCTGGTGTATGGCTGCGCCCATTGCGGCCATCTTTGTTCCAAGAGTCGGAAGTGCAACGATTGGAGAAGTGCTCGCTGCGCTTGCTGAAGTCCTTTATGGTAGCCAATTCGGTCTAGGCGCTCTTTTGTCTGGCTTGGTTCAAGGTTTGGGAAGTGAATTTGGTTTTCTCGTAACCAAGAATCGCTATGAAAGTTGGCTCTCTCTAACTGCTAATAGTATTGGGATTACGCTTTTTAGCTTTGTCTATGAATACATTAAATTAGGTTACTATGCCTTTTCTCTTCCTTTTGTCCTTTCCTTGCTTGTGGTTCGTTTTATTTCTGTCTTTTTCTTCTGTACCATCTTGGTTCGTGCCATTGTCAAACTCTATCATCAGTTTGCAGCTGGAGGAAAGGCATAGATGGGGCTGGAACTACGGGGGATTCAGTCCCCAATCTTTTCGGAGCCGATTGATTTTACTTTTCATGCGCAAGCTTTTACCTTGTTAGTTGGGAGCAGTGGTTCAGGAAAATCCAGTCTCTTTCAAATCATTGCTCAAGTCAGTTCCTTGCCCTACAGTGGTCAAGTCCTGATAGATGGAAGCCAAGTCAGTCAGCTTTCTATCGTCGAACGTGTCCAGACGGTTGGCATTCTCTTTCAAAATCCCAATCACCAATTTACCATGGAGAACTTGTTTGAGGAGCTGATTTTTACCTTGGAGAATATCGGGCATCCTGTGCAAGAGATTGATGCTAAAATCGCAGAGGTGGTCCAGCAATGTCGTTGCGAGACAATCTTACACCGTCCCATCCATCACTTATCAGGTGGGGAAAAACAAAAGGCTGCTTTGGCTGTTCTCTTTGCCATGAATCCTAGGGTTTATCTCTTGGATGAACCCTTTGCTTCCATTGACCGAAAAAGTAGGATAGAGATCTTAGAGATTCTAAAAGACTTGGCCTCTAATGGGAAGACAGTTATTTTGTGCGACCATGATTTAACGGACTATGGAGCCTACATCGACCATATGGTGGAGCTAAGAGACGGACAACTGAGGGAAGTGTTTCAAATCCCTACCTCTGAGATGACACAGGTTGCTTCAAAGGAAGTTGCTTCTAACCCAGAACTATTCCATATGGACCGTGTGACTTGTGAGCTGGATCATCGCCCCCTCTTTTCGATTGCTGATTTTACGTTTTACCAAGGAATTTCCTGTATCTTGGGTGATAATGGTGTTGGGAAATCAACTCTCTTTCGCTCTATTCTTCAATTTCAGAAGTATAAAGGGCGCATTACTTGGAAGGGTTCTGTCCTAAAAAAGAAAAAGAGCCTGTATCGTGACCTGACGGGTGTCGTTCAGGAAGCTGAGAAACAGTTTATCCGAGTCAGTCTGCGAGAAGAGCTTCAATTAGATGGACCTGATTCTGGAAGAAATCAGCGAATTCTCCAGACTCTACGATATTTTGATCTGGAGCAGGCGCTTGATAAGAGTCCCTATCAATTAAGTGGTGGCCAACAAAAGATTCTTCAGCTTTTGACCATCTTGACCAGCAAGGCGTCTGTGATTTTGCTAGATGAACCATTTGCTGGTTTGGATGATAGAGCTTGCCATTATTTTTGCAAGTGGATTTTGGAGGACAGAAATCAAGGAAGAAGTTTTTTGATCATTAGCCATCGTTTAGATCCCTTGATTTCTGTGGTCGATTATTGGATCGAGATGACTAGTGAGGGTCTCAGCTACCTTCAAGAAGTGACCATCAGCAAACCTCTCAGTTTTATGAGTAGGAATACTCAAGGGGAGGTGAAGTAGTATGATCAAAGTAGCAACCCAGACACCGGTTATCAGCCTCTTCTTTCTAATTTTATCCTTGGAAACATCATTCATTCCCTCGATTGCTCTGAATCTTTCGGTAGCCGTATTTTGCATACTCTTTTTACTCTATTACCGTCGATTTAAAATGTTGACTTGGATGATTCTGCTCGCCATTTTGCCATCCTTTGCTAACTATTGGGCAGTACAGTTACATGGGGATGCTTCGCAGGCAGTGATACTTGGAACGAGGGCCTTTGTGACCGTTTGTATTGGTCTTGTCTTTGTTTCCTCTATTTCCCTAAAAGAGCTTCTTTTGTACTTAGCTCAAAAGGGGTTATCACGGTCTTGGGCTTATGCCTTGATTGTGGTATTTAATTCCTTTCCCCTTATTCAGAAAGAAATCAAGTCCCTCAAAGAAGCTTGCCTATTACGTGGTCAAGAACTGCATGTTTGGTCTCCCTTGATTTACAGCAAGGTTCTGATGACAGTCTTTAGGTGGCGCCATCTTTATCTGAGAGCTCTGTCGGCGCATGGATATGACGAACATGCACAGGTGGAGAATAGCTATCGGACTTTTTATATTCCTAAAAAAACAAAATTAATCTACCTGCTTTTCTTTTTATTGCTTCAAACCAGTCTATTTTTATAAAGGAGTTATTATGGAATTTACAGATATTGCGATGGAATTATCCAAGGAAGCTTGGCATACTTCTTTTCATCATCCCTTTATTTTACAATTACAAGAGGGAAATTTAGAACCTTCTATTTTCCGCTATTACCTAATTCAGGATGCTTATTATCTGAAGTCTTTTTCAGAAGCCTATCACCTCTTGGCTGATAAGACTTCAAACGAGAAGATGAAAAGACTCTTGAAACAAAATGCCCAGAGTCTAGTGGAGGGTGAGTTGTTTATCCGCCAACAATTTTTCAAGGAATTAGGAATCAGTGACCAGGAAATGGATGAGCAACCGATTGCCCCAACTTGTTATCATTACATTTCTCATATTTATCGGCAATTTGCAGAGCCAAACTTGGGCATTGCTTTTGCTAGTTTGCTCCCATGTCCTTGGTTATACCATGATTTGGGAAAGGCACTTAATCGCAAACCATCCCCGAATCCTCTTTATCAGCAGTGGATTGAGACCTATATCACCGATGAGTTAGAACAGCAGATTAAAGAGGAAGAAGCGCTGGTCAATCAACTCTATCGAGAAAGCAATGAGACGGACAAACAAAAAATGCTAGATGCCTTCCACATCAGTGTTCACATGGAAGCCAAGTTTTGGGAGATGGCTTACCAACACCAAACATGGACGAGTGATTTGCAGTCCTTAGGAAAAGAGAAGAAATAGAAAATGAGAAACCACCGACTTCAAGTTCACAAATTAACCATTTTATCCATGATGATTGCCCTTGACGTAGTTCTTACACCCATCTTTCGAATTGAAGGAATGGCACCAATGTCCAGTGTAGTCAACATTCTTGCAGGAATCTTGATGGGGCCTGTTTATGCCTTGGTCATGGCTACAGTCACAGCCTTTATCCGTATGTCTACTCAAGGCATTCCGCCCTTGGCCCTCACAGGAGCTACTTTTGGAGCCCTCCTTGCAGGTCTCTTTTATAAGTACGGTCGAAAATTTCATTATTCTGCCCTAGGAGAGATTTTGGGAACAGGGATTATCGGATCCATTGTTTCCTATCCTGTCATGGTTCTCTTTACGGGATCTGCGGCCAAGCTCAGCTGGTTTATCTATACTCCGCGATTTTTCGGAGCGACCTTGATCGGTACAGCCATAGCTTTTCTTGCCTTTCGATTTTTAATCAAGCAGGAATTCTTTAAAAAAGTACAAGGATATTTCTTTGGAGAAAGGATAGACTGATGCAGGAATTTACAAATCCCTTTCCTCTGAGCTCTAGCTCCTTAATTCATTGCATCACCAATGAGATTTCCTGTGAGATGCTGGCCAATGGCATTTTGGCTCTGGGATCTAAACCTGTCATGGCAGATGATCCCCGTGAGGTCCTTGATTTTACCAAACAAAGCCAAGCTCTCTTCATCAATTTGGGGCATTTGTCAGCTGAGAAGGAGAAAGCAATCCGCATGGCAGCTACTTATGCAGCTCAAGCTTGTCTCCCAATGGTAGTAGATGCGGTTGGCGTAGCAGCATCACCCATTCGTAAGGATCTAGTCACAGATCTTTTAGAATACAAGCCCACGGTCCTTAAAGGAAATATGTCAGAGATCCGAAGTCTTGTTGGCTTAAAGCACCATGGAGTTGGAGTTGATGCGAGTGCTAAAGATCAAGAAACGGAGGATTTGCTTCAAGTCTTGAAAGACTGGTGTCAGCTTTATCCTGGTATGTCATTTTTAGTCACTGGACCCAAGGACCTCATCGTTTCAGAAAATCAAGTTGCTGTATTGGGAAATGGCTGTGCAGAATTAGACTGGATAACAGGGACAGGAGACTTAGTTGGAGCCTTGACAGCTGTTTTTCTTAGCCAAGGAAAGACTGCCTTTGAAGCTTCTTGTCTAGCGGTCTCTTATCTCAATATCGCTGCTGAGAGAATAGTTGTTCAAGGAATGGGATTGGAAGATTTTCGTTACCAAGTTCTCAATCAACTCTCTCTCCTAAAAAGAAACGAAAATTGGCTAGAAGCCATCAAAGGAGACTTTTATGAATAGAGAAGTACTTAAACTGTATCTAGTAACCAATCGCTACCAAGATTCCTTGGAAAACTTTCTTGAAAAAGTTGAGACAGCCTGCCGTTCAGGTGTTACTATTATCCAACTACGAGAAAAAAATCTCACCACCAATCAATACTATCACTTGGCAAAACAAGTCAAAGAAATAACAGATGCCTATCAGCTCCCCTTGATTATCGATGATCGGTTGGATGTTTGTCTTGCAGTCGATGCAGCAGGTCTGCATATCGGCGACGATGAACTACCAGTTTCGGTTGCCCGCAAAGTCTTGGGTCCTGAAAAAATCCTCGGTGTCACTGCTAAAACAGTTAAAAGAGCTCTCGAAGCAGAAACATGGGGTGCGGATTACTTGGGAACAGGAGCCATTTTCCCGACTACGACCAAAGAAAATGCACCCATTACCCTGATTTCAACCTTGAAAACAATTTGCCAAACGGTCGCCATTCCAGTAGTTGCTATCGGAGGCCTGACGTCAGAGAATATTGACCAACTTATTGGCACGGGTATAGCTGGAGTAGCTGTCGTACGTGATTTGATGCAGGCAGAAGATATTGAGGCAAAAACACAAGCCTTTTTAACAAAGCTAGATGACATTGTTTCCTAATCAAAAACTCTCTAATTTCCTTATTGAGGGAACTAGAGAGTTTTTTCTTAATCTTTAAAAGTTGTATGGTTGACTGGTCCAGAACCATGACCGAGTTGGGGAGCGTCTTGGATGGCTTTTGTGATAAAGGCCTTGGCTTTATCAACTGCCTGGTAAAGACTTCTGCCCTTGGCTAGTTCAGCCGTAATCACTGCAGCAAAGGTACATCCAGTACCATGGGTGTGACAAGTTTGAATTCTTGGACTTTCCCAGACAAATTGTTCCTCCTTGGTAAAGAGGAAATCCTTGGCACCGCCTTCAAGATGGCCACCTTTGATAACAACGGACTGAGGACCAAATTCTTTTATAATCAGGCGACCAGCACGCTGCATGTCTTCTGGATCATGAATCGAAAAACCAACAATCTCTTCTGCCTCAGGAAGATTTGGAGTGATAATGGTTGCAAGGGGAAGCAGATTTGTTTTTAGGTAGTCTCTGGCACTAGAATCAATCAGGGTGTCCCCACTCGTAGCGACCATAACAGGGTCAAGCACATAGGGACAGTCCAGCTTTTTAAGATAGGGTTGGATGATCTCCATGATTTCAGTAGTTGCCAACATCCCTGTTTTTACAGCCTGAGGCTTGATATCCGAAAAGACGCTCTCCAATTGAGCTTCCAGCATTTGGTTGGAGACGTGCTCGATTAATTGAACGCCTCTGGTATTTTGAGCGACAAGACTTGTCACAACGGCCATTCCATAGACATCTCTAGCTTGGAATGACTTTAAATCAGCCATAATGCCAGCACCGCCACTAGGGTCAGTCCCTGCAATAGTTAGAGCAACGGGTAAATAAGTCATCTAAAACCTCCCAACCAACTGAAGTTTGTATTCTTAAGAACAAGCTAGTCTGTTTCAGGAAAGCAATAGAAGACCAGCTAGTCCTCATTATCATTTCCACTTCCATCAGCTAGCATTACCTAGATTGAGTCAAAGGGATCTAACAGTCGTTAATCTCAGCTTTACGCACCCCTAGTGGTTGTTTTCTTTTTTCTACAGTATAGCATATTTTTATAGTTTATATAGTAAAATTTGACTGCAAATTCTTTATCAAATGCTTAAAATTCTATTTTTCAAAGAAAAGATTCATTTCATAATTGACAAATGTAGATTTTAAGAGTATACTTAGAGTCATAATTGACAAATGTAGATTTTGGAGGTGTGCTGATGCAGATTTCAGATGCAGAATGGCAGGTTATGAAGATTGTTTGGATGCAAGGTGAGCAAACTAGCACGGATTTGATCAGGGTTCTGGCAGAGCGGTTTAACTGGTCCAAGTCCACTGTTCAAACTCTTTTGGCTCGCTTAGTAGAGAAAGAGTGCCTGACTAGGAAAAAAGAGGGCAAGTCCTTTGTCTATTCAGCTCTTTTAACTTTGGATCAAAGTCGAGACTTGCTTGTTCAAGATATCAAAGACAAGGTTTGTTCTCGTAGGATGAAACAGTTAGTGGCTGATTTGATTGTGGAATGTGATTTTACTCAGGCTGATTTGGCAGACTTGGAAACTGTGATTTCTGAGAAAAAAGCTAGCGCAGTTGCTGAAGTAAGATGTAATTGTATGTAAAGGAGACGTCATGTTAAATAGTATTGTAACCATTATTTGTATTGCCCTTATCGCGTTTATCTTGTTTTGGTTTTTCAAAAAGCCAGAAAAATCTGGACAAAAGGCCCAGCAAAAAAATGGCTACCAAGAGATTCGAGTGGAGGTCATGGGGGGCTATACGCCTGAGTTGATTATTCTCAAGAAATCAGTGCCAGCACGCATTATCTTTGACCGTAAGGACCCTTCACCCTGTCTGGATCAAATTGTTTTTCCAGACTTTGGAGTGCATGCGGACTTGCCTATGGGGGAACAATATGTAGTGGAAATCACACCTGAGCAGGCTGGAGAGTATGGTTTCTCTTGTGGCATGAATATGATGCACGGCAAGATGATTGTAGAGTAGGAGGAGACTATGACAGAAATTGTGAAAGCAAGCCTAGAAAATGGCATTCAAAAAATCCGAATCACAGCTGAAAAAGGCTATCATCCAGCCCATATCCAGCTTCAAAAAGGGATCCCTGCTGAAATTACCTTTCATCGTACAACTCCTTCAAACTGTTATAAGGAAATTCTGTTTGAAGAAGAAGGAATCTTGGAACCAATCGGAGTAGACGAGGAGAAGACAATTCGTTTTACACCTCAAGAGTTGGGGCAACATGAATTTTCTTGTGGCATGAAGATGCAAAAAGGAAGCTATACAGTCGTTGAGAAGACGCGAAAATCTTTGTCACTTTTACAACGTTTTTGGATTACTAGTATCTTTACTGTGCCTCTTGTGATTCTTATGATTGGGATGTCTACAGGAGGAATTAGTCACCAAGTCATGCGTTGGGGCACCTTTATAGCCACAACCCCCATTATGCTGGTAGCTGGAGTTCCATATATCAGAAGCGCTTGGGCTAGTTTTAAAAAGCACAATTCCAACATGGATACCTTGGTTGCTCTGGGAACCCTAGTGGCCTATTTCTATAGCTTAGTTGCCCTCTTCACTGGTCTGCCCGTTTACTTTGAAAGTGCTGCATTTATCCTCTTCTTCATTCTTTTGGGAGCAGTTTTTGAGGAAAAAATGCGAAAAAATACTTCGCAGGCAGTCGAAAAATTATTAGACCTACAAGCAAAAACAGCAGAGGTTTTGCGTGATGATGTTTATGTTCAAATACCTCTAGAACAAGTCAAAGTTGGGGATCTCATTCGCGTTCGACCAGGTGAAAAAATTGCCGTTGATGGGACTGTAATAGAAGGAGAAACTAGTATTGATGAATCAATGGTAACTGGGGAAAGTATTCCAGTCGATAAATCAGTTGGAGATGCTGTCATTGGTTCAACCATCAATAATAGTGGTACGATCATTTTTAGAGCTGAAAAAGTAGGTTCTGAAACCATGTTGGCTCAGATTGTAGACTTTGTGAAGAAAGCTCAAACCAGTCGTGCTCCTATTCAAGATTTGACAGACAAGATTTCTGGAATTTTCGTACCAGCAGTTGTCATTTTAGGACTCCTTACTTTTTGGATCTGGTTTGTTTTTCTTGGTGAAAGTTTTGTAACGTCGCTTCTCTATGGTGTTGCAGTCTTGATTATTGCCTGCCCTTGTGCTCTTGGACTTGCGACACCAACAGCACTCATGGTTGGAACAGGACGAAGTGCCAAGATGGGGATTCTTCTCAAAAATGGTACAGTTCTACAGGAAATCCAAAAAGTTCAAACGGTTGTTTTTGATAAGACAGGAACCTTGACCGAAGGGAAGCCAGTAGTGACAGATGTTATCGGAGATGAAGGAGAAGTGCTAAGTTTGGCTGCTTCACTGGAAGATGTATCTCAACACCCGCTAGCTCAAGCTATTGTTAATCGTGCATCTGAACTAGGAATTAGCCTTCACCCAGTGGAAAACTTCCAAGCCTTGCATGGAAAAGGTGTGACTGGGATTATTAATGGTAAGCAAGTCTTGCTGGGGAATGCTAAGCTCTTAGCTGACCTTGCTATTCCACATGATTATCAAGAACGATTTGATTTGCTTGAGAAAGAAGCAAAAACAGTTGTCTTCCTATCCGTGGATGGTCAGTTAAAAGGCTTAATTGCCTTGCAGGATGTCCCTAAGGAAAATGCCAAAGAAGCTATTGCTAAATTGAAAAAACGTGGTCTTAGAACGGTCATGCTTACTGGAGATAATGCTGGAGTAGCCCATGCGATTGCAGAGCAAATTGGTATCGAAGAAGTAATCGCAAATGTCTTGCCAGAGGAAAAGGCACATGAAATTCACAAGCTTCAAAAGAATGGGAAATTGGCCTTTGTTGGAGATGGTATCAATGATGCGCCGGCCCTCAGTGTAGCGGATGTCGGAATTGCCATGGGCTCTGGGACAGATATTGCCATTGAATCAGCAGATCTTGTCCTTACAACCAACAATTTACTAGGATTGGCACGTGCTTTTGATATGAGTAAGAAGACCTTTAATCGTATTCTACTCAATCTTTTCTGGGCTTCTATCTATAACCTCATTGGTATTCCGATTGCAGCAGGAGTCTTTTCAGGAATTGGTCTCGTTCTCAATCCAGAACTGGCTGGTCTAGCCATGGCTTTTAGTTCTGTATCTGTTTTGATTAGTTCACTCATGCTAAACGTTACTAAGATAGACTAAGAAGCGGGCTTGCTCGCTTTTTATACTCTTCGAAAATCTCTTCAAACCACGTCAGCTCTATCTGCAACCTCAAAACAGTGTATTGAGCAACCTGCGGCTAGCTTCCTAGCTTGCTCTTTGATTTTTATTGAGTATTATTATAAAACAGTTATATAAAACGTTTTCAAACTGTACTGTAATAGAGAATAAAAACTTCTGAGCACATTCTTAGGAGACCCAAAACAAATGTGGTAAAGTAGTAGAGTAAAAATTTGCTGAAACGTTTCCAATTAGTATATGAAAACGGATTTATCAAGTTTTAAAAATATTTGAAGGAGAGTTATCATTATGACTCAAGGGAAAATTACTGCATCTGCAGCAATGCTCAACGTATTGAAAACATGGGGCGTAGACACAATCTACGGTATCCCATCAGGAACACTCAGCTCATTGATGGACGCTTTGGCTGAAGACAAAGATATCCGCTTCTTGCAAGTTCGCCACGAAGAAACAGGTGCTCTTGCTGCGGTTATGCAAGCTAAATTCGGTGGCTCAATCGGGGTTGCAGTTGGTTCAGGTGGTCCAGGTGCGACTCACTTGATTAACGGTGTTTACGATGCAGCTATGGATAACACTCCATTCCTTGCTATCCTTGGATCACGTCCAGTTAACGAACTCAACATGGATGCCTTCCAAGAATTGAACCAAAATCCAATGTACAACGGAGTAGCTGTCTACAATAAACGTGTAGCTTACGCTGAACAATTGCCAAAAGTTATTGACGAAGCTTGCCGTGCTGCAGTTTCTAAAAAAGGTCCAGCTGTTGTTGAAATCCCAGTAAACTTTGGTTTCCAAGAAATCGATGAAAACTCATACTACGGTTCAGGTTCATACGAACGTTCATTCATTGCTCCTGCCTTGAACGAAGTTGAAATCAACAAAGCTGTTGAAATCTTGAACAATGCTGAACGTCCAGTTATCTACGCTGGTTACGGTGGTGTCAAAGCTGGTGAAGTGATTACTGAATTGTCACGTAAAATCAAAGCACCAATCATCACAACTGGTAAAAACTTTGAAGCCTTTGAATGGAACTACGAAGGTTTGACAGGTTCTGCTTACCGTGTTGGTTGGAAGCCAGCCAACGAAGTGGTCTTTGAAGCAGACACAGTTCTTTTCCTTGGTTCAAACTTCCCATTTGCTGAAGTTTACCAAGCATTCAAGAATACTGAAAAATTCATCCAAGTGGATATCGACCCTTACAAACTTGGTAAACGTCATGCCCTAGACGCTTCAATCCTTGGTGATGCAGGTCAAGCAGCTAAAGCTATCCTTGACAAAGTGAACCCAGTAGAATCTACTCCATGGTGGCGTGCAAACGTTAAGAACAACCAAAACTGGCGTGATTACATGAACAAAATCGAAGGTAAAACTGAGGGTGAATTGCAATTGTATCAAGTTTACAATGCAATCAACAAACATGCTGACCAAGACGCTATCTACTCAATCGACGTAGGTGACACTACTCAAACATCTACTCGTCACCTTCACATGACACCTAAGAACATGTGGCGTACATCTCCACTCTTTGCGACAATGGGTATTGCCCTTCCTGGTGGTATCGCTGCTAAGAAAGACAATCCAGATCGCCAAGTATGGAACATCATGGGTGACGGTGCATTCAACATGTGCTACCCAGACGTTATCACAAACGTTCAATACGACCTTCCAGTTATCAACGTTGTCTTCTCAAATGGTAAATATGCCTTCATCAAGGACAAATACGAAGACACAAACAAACACTTGTTTGGTTGTGACTTCCCTAATGCTGACTATGCGAAAATCGCTGAAGCGCAAGGTGCTGTAGGATTTACAGTTGACCGTATCGAAGATATCGATGCAGTTGTTGCAGAAGCTGTTAAATTGAACAAAGAAGGTAAAACTGTTGTGATCGATGCTCGCATCTCTCAACATCGTCCACTTCCAGTAGAAGTACTTGAATTGGATCCAAAACAACACTCAGAAGAAGCAATCAAAGCCTTCAAGGAAAAATACGAAGCAGAAGAACTCGTACCATTCCGCCTCTTCTTGGAAGAAGAAGGATTGCAATCACGCGCAATCAAATAATTTCTCTCATCGAAAATCAAAAGTAAACATTGAAGATTTTATTCTTTGATTTTCAAGAGTCGAACTTGAAAAGATCGGAGTAATCCGGTCTTTTTATGGAGGATAGTAAATGAATTTAAATCAATTAGATATTATCGTTTCAGAAGTTCCTCAAGTCTGTGCTGACTTGGAGCGTATTTTGGATAAAAAAGCCGATTATGTTGACGACAGTTTTGCTCAGTTTACGATTGGCAGTCACTGTCTGATGTTGTCCCAAAATCATTTGATTCCTTTGGAAGATTTTCAGTCAGGAATCATTCTTCATATCGAGGTTGAGGATGTAGACCAGAATTACCAACGGTTGAAAGAACTTGGTATCCAGGTTTTAAACGGACCAACTGTAACCGATTGGGGAACAGAGTCCTTATTAGTTAAAGGGCCTGCTGGTCTAGTGATTGATTTTTATCGTATGAAGTAGGTAATTCTATTATCAAATTTTTTATCTAAACATTCTTGGAGTGAAACTTAAAAAGATCGGAGCAATTCGATCTTTTTTGTATTTATGCGACTTTCAGTCCGTCTCGCTCCGTTAGGTGCGAGACAAAAAACCACCCGTTTTCACGGGTGGTTATGATTTCTACACTTATTGTTTGGCTTCCTGTTTTAATTGTTGCACCTGTTCCTCGTACTGGACAAGCTCCCTGTCTTTTATATTGATAGTCGCTTCTGCTTCAGCAATGCGGCTTCTCAGATCTTGAGTCTTGTTATGGTGATAGCTAATACCAATAGCACTACCAGCAATGATCCCGATTACTAGACAAGTAAAAATCACCAAAATCAAGGGAGCAGATAGTTGTGTAAAGACAAGACTGACAGTTACTGTTTGACGATTGAGTAGACCAAATGAGATCACAATGACTAATAAGCTCAAACCGCCAATTAGATAAGCCTTATCTTTCAGTGACAATTCATTAAATTTTTTTAGCATAAGTTCCTTTTCTCCTGACTATGTTGATAGAAAACTACACACCATTTAGGTATTAACAAAATTCATTTTACTAGAAAATTTCGATACTGTCAATAATTTCTAACGGCTTATTTACCATCAATCAATCGATTCATTGAAAAGGAGTATTCATTTTCTAATATTTGATTGAGTAAACAGAACGGAGCAATTCGGTCTTTTTTCTGTTCCCTCTTTCTTATAACAAGATTGTGATAGTTTATATCTTTATAACAAAAGTTTTAAAGACTTGATTGTTTTGAAAAAAGATTATAAAATATGATTCATAAAAATGAAAGAGGTTTTGAAAATGTCTGAAAAACAAATGAAAGTTTTGGGTTGGGTAGCGACCTTCATGTCTGTTATGATGTACGTCTCTTACTTCCCGCAAATTATGAACAACCTGGCTGGTCAAAAAGGGAACTTTATCCAGCCCTTGGTTGCAGCCATCAACTGTAGTCTCTGGGTTTACTACGGTCTTTTCAAGAAAGAAAGAGATATTCCCCTTGCGGCTGCAAATGCGCCAGGTATCATTTTTGGTCTGGTAACGGCTATCACAGCTTTGATTTAAAAAGAAGACTGGTTTCAGTCTTTTTTGTACATAAAAATAGATTCTCAAGTAAAGAAAGTCTAATGAGAGTTGAGGAGAATAGCCGTTGACAGCGAGCTTTCTGATTGCTGCTTTAGGGGTTCCTCCATCAAGTAAGAGATTGTTTCGTTACTATTTTTACAAAATCTTCTCCCTACTTTATAAAATAGAAAAAAGAGTTCAATTCGAACTCTTTTTTTGCTATAATGAGGGGAGAAAAATCAGACAGGAGATCGACATGTCAGAACCATTATTTTTACAATCAGTTATGCAAGAAAAAATCTGGGGTGGGACCAAGCTACGTGATGAGTTTGGTTACGACATTCCAAGTGAAAAAATCGGGGAATACTGGGCTATCTCAGCCCACCCAAATGGAGTTTCTAAGGTAGCCAATGGACGCTACGAGGGAACAGACCTTGCTACTTTGTATGCGGAACACCGTGAGTTGTTTGGCAACCGTCCAGAACCAGTATTTCCTCTCTTAACTAAAATTCTCGATGCCAACGACTGGCTTAGCGTCCAAGTTCACCCAGACGATGCCTATGGATTAGAACATGAAGGCGAACTTGGAAAAACAGAATGCTGGTATATCATCGCAGCGGATGAGGGATCAGAGATTATCTATGGTCACAATGCCAAGTCAAAAGAAGAACTCCGCCAGCAAATTGAGGACAAGAACTGGGATGCCTTACTGACAAAAGTGCCAGTTAAGGCTGGAGATTTCTTCTATGTGCCAAGTGGTACCATGCACGCTATCGGTGCAGGTATCTTGATTCTTGAAACCCAGCAGTCTAGTGACACTACCTACCGTGTCTATGACTTTGACCGCAAGGATGACAAGGGCAACTTGCGTGAACTTCATCTTGAAAAATCCATCGATGTTTTAAACATTGGAGAACCTGCCAATAGCCGACCTGTCACTGTCAAAGCAGATGATCTACGTTCCACTCTCCTTGTATCCAATGATTTCTTCGCAGTTTACAAATGGGAAATTACTGGAAAAGTTAACTTTGAAAAGACAGCTGACTACAGCTTGTTGAGTGTCTTGGCTGGTCAAGGTCAACTAACTGTTGACGGGAAAAACTATCCAATCCAAAAAGGGAGCCACTTTATCCTACCAAGTGATGTTGAAGCTTGGACTCTGGAAGGGCAAGGTTTGGAATTGATTGTCAGTCATCCATAAAAAGAAAAGACTTGAGAGATATTCTCAAGTCCTTTTTTGTATTTACATAAATTGGGCGATAAAGACCACGATGATGATGATAGGAATGATAAAACGAAGAAGGAAAAGCCAGACTTGGAAAAGTCCTTGTTTCCATGCTCTTTCATCAAGGTGTAGTTCCTCCATTGCAAGAGCCTTTTTAAAGACATAGCCTGTAAAAAGTGAAAGGCAGAGAGCTCCAAATGGCATGAGGAGATTGGAAACCAAGAAGTCCATAGCATCAAAGAAGGTTTTACCGAAGATGTGAACATCCGCCATGACACCGTAAGAAAGGGCTGAAGGAATTCCAAAGACAAAGGTCAAGATTCCTAAAATAGCACTCCATTTAGCACGCTTGCTGTTGTTCTGATTGGTGATATTGCCCACATTGATTTCCAGCATCACGACAGAAGAAGTGACTGTCGCAAAGAGGAAGAGTAAGAGGAAAAGGATGTAGAAAATGGTTCCAAAAGGCATCTTATCAAAGAGTTGAGGCAAGACGATAAAGAGCAGGCTTGGTCCCCCTTCAGACTGGATATTGAAGGCTGACATGGCTGGGAAAATGGCTAGACCTGCCATAATGGATACCGAGATATTCATGGCTACAATGGAAATCCCTGACTGGACCAGATTGGTTTTCTTGTCCAAGTAAGAAGCATAGGTCAACATTGCTGTAACCCCTAATGAGAGGGCAAAGAAAGATTGACCCAGGGCATAAAGGAGACCTGCGCTAGTTAGTTTTGAAAAGTCTGGTTTGAGGAAGTAGAGAACCCCTTCCATGGCGTTTGGCAAGCTGAGAGAGCGCCCAATGATTACGACAAAGATGATAAAGAGCAGGGGCATCATGACTTTCGAGGCTCTTTCAATCCCTTTTTGAACCCCACGTGATACAATAAAGATATTCAATAAGATAAAGGCTGCTTGAGCTCCTAGGGCAATGGCTGGATTTGAAATGATTGAAGTAAATAACTGAGCATAATCACCCGTTCCACCAAGTTGGAACAATTTCCCAAACTCAATACCTAGATAGACTAGAATCCATCCTCCGATAACACTGTAAAAGGAGAGAAGGATAAAGAGGGCAAAGGCACCAATCCAACCGATAAAGTTGTACTTGTTATTGTTGCCCAGTTTTCCAAAGGTTTTGATAGCGGAAACGCCAGCGCTACGGCCAAGGGCAAACTCAGCAAGGAGTAACGGGAAACCGATTAAAATGGTGGAGATGAGAAAGACCAGTAAAAAGCCTCCCCCGCCATTAGCAGCAGTCATGTAGGGGAACTTCCAAACGGCACCAAGCCCGATGGCTGAACCAGCAGATGCTAGAATAAAGCCTAGTTTCGAGCCCCATTGCGATTTTTCTGACATAGTTGAAACTCCAATCTCTTTTTTAAAATAAGAAAAGGCTACTTGAGTTGTCAAATAGCCTTCTCTCAATGGCTCTTTATGAGCCTTCTGTTTGATTGATAGACTTGACTATCCTATCATGTTTTCAAAGGTCTGTCAAGAAAACCATTTTCAAGTTTTCACACCTTTCTCAAAAAGTTAAAAATTTTTCGTAGAAATACTTGACTCTGACCTAAGGGGAGGGGATATACTATGATTGTAAGGAGGAAATCATGTACCATATAAAAGAAGCTGCGCAGCTTTCAGGTGTCTCTGTCAAGACACTGCACCACTATGATAAGATAGGACTCTTGGTTCCCTTAAAGTCGGAAAACGGCTATCGAACCTATAGTCAGGAGGATTTGGAACGCCTTCAGGTTATTCTGTATTATAAATATTTAGGTTTTTCTTTAGAAAAAATAGCAGAGCTGTTAAAGGCAGAAAGGACAGATTTATTGCCCCATTTGACTAGGCAGTTGGATTATCTAACTCGAGAAAGGCAACACCTGGATACCTTGATTTCCACCTTGCAAAAAACCATTCAAGAACAAAAAGGAGAAAGAAAAATGACGATTGAGGAAAAATTCACTGGATTTAGCTATCAAGACAATCAAAAATACCACCAAGAGGCGGTAGAGAAGTATGGACAAGAAGTCATGGGCCAAGCGCTTGAACGCCAAAAAGGTCGCGAAGAAGAGGCCACAGCCGCCTTCAACCGAGTTTTTCAAGCCTTGGCACAAAACCTTAAAAATGGACTAGCTGCAACAGCGGTCGAAAACCAAGAAGAAGCAGCCAAACTCTTGCAAGCTATTCGTACTTATGGATTTGACTGCTCTATTGAAGTATTCGGTCATATCGGTAAAGGCTACGTCTACAACCCAGAGTTTAAGCAAAACATTGACAAGTTTGGTTCTGGAACAGCCCAGTACACGTCAGATGTCATTGCCCACTATGTTCAAACTCAGATAAAATAAGCATCGCTAGAGATTTGTCCTGCTCCGCTAAAAAAGCTAAATCTTCTGTTTAACTTTTTTAGGGGACAGGTCATTTTAGTTGTTACTTTTTTGAAAAGCATCCTTGTCCCAGACTCTTTACTTTGTTACTAAAAGAAAATTCTTCTTTAAAGTTTTTGTAGTGACAACTCTGAGTGATTAGTTCGCCTTGATAAAATCAGTAAAAAAAGATATGATAGTAGGAGAAAAATGAGGTTAAGAGTGATGGATAAAAATAGAATTGGAACAGAGACACAGCAGGTGCTTGAGGATGTTTTGGATAAGGCTGGATTGCGTGAGGGGGCTCTCTTTGTCCTTGGACTCTCGTCTAGCGAAGTTTTAGGCGGCCATATAGGCAAGGAATCAAGCCAAGAAATTGGGGAAATCATTGTGAAGACCATCCTAGATATCCTAGAAGAAAAAGGAATTCACCTAGCTGTTCAAGGCTGTGAGCACGTCAATCGTGCCCTCGTTGTTGAACGCCAGGTGGCAGAGCAGTTTGGTCTGGAAATCGTCAGTGTCCTTCCAACTCTTCATGCAGGCGGTTCAGGTCAGCTAGCTGCCTTTAAGTTTATGAAAGCACCTGTTGAAGTGGAGTTCATCACGGCTTATGCGGGAATTGATATCGGAGATACCGCAATTGGCATGCATGTCAAGCATGTGCAGGTTCCGATTCGACCAGTTTTGCGTGAGATTGGTCATGCCCATGTAACAGCTCTAGCTAGTCGTCCAAAGCTAATCGGGGGTGCGCGTGCCCAGTATCCACAAGATTCTATTAGAAAGATATGAGAATGAAAAAAAGAAAAGAACAGTTTCAAAAAAACCTAAAGTATTCTATTCGTAAATTGACTGTTGGAGTTGGTCCTGTAGCAATCGGGGCCTTTCTTGTTGGTGCCGGTTTGTTATCAGCTGGTAAAGTCCAAGCAGATGAATTAGCTGAAGTGAATTCAGTCCATTATCGATATTTGACAGAGCAAGAATTAACCGAATCTGAAAAAGCCTTGATTCATCATGAAGTTCCTACAGAATTTCATGACGAAGATATTATTTATGTCGTTTATCGCAAGAAGGCAACTAACAGTCAACAACTTCCCTATACAGGAAGTAAAGAATTTGCTTTAGCAGGTCTTGGTCTTGCAACAGCATCTTTAGCTGTTTTTTTGGTGTCTAAAAAACATCGTCGGAAAGTTATTGGAGTGCTTTTGATTAGTTCTCTTGGTGTCAGCAACCTCATTCCTTTTGCTACTTTTGCCTTTGAGAATAAAGAGTTACTTTCTTACAATCAAACGATCTCGGCCTCCTCAAATAAAGAATTAGCGAAAGGTGTGATCGATATTGAAGGATATGAGTATATTGGTTATTTTAAAGGAATTGACACAAAAGTAGCTAGTTTTTCTAAAAAAGGGAAATCTCTAGTCCAAGACAATGCCCTAGATTATACTGGAAAACTTGAAAGCAAAGGCACTCAGGAATCCGGCAAAGAGGGTCAATCCCTTGTCCAAGATAGTTTACCAGCCTATACTGAAAAACTTGAGAGCAAGGGTACTCAGGAATCCGGTAAAGAAGGCGATTCCCTTGTCCAAGATAGTTTGCCAGCGTATACTGGAAAGCTTGAAAGCAAAGGGACTCAGGAAACTGGTAAGGAAGGTCAATCCCTTGTCCAAGATAGTTTGCCAGCGTATACTGAAAAGCTTGAAAGTAAGGGGACTCAGGAATCCGGCAAAGAGGGTGAATCCTTAGTTCAAGATAGTTTGCCAGCGTATACTGAAAAGCTTGAAAGCAAAGGCACCCAGGAAACTGGCAAGGAAGGCCAATCTCTAATTCAAGATAGTTTACCAGCGTATAGTGGAAAGCTTGAGAGCAAAGGTACTCAGGAAGCTGGCAAAGAGGGTGACTCCCTTGTTCAAGATAGTTTGCCAGCGTATACTGAAAAGCTTGAAAGTAAAGGCACTCAGGAAACTGGTAAGGAAGGTCACTCCCTTGTTCAAGAGGACCTTCCAGAATATACAGTAACTGAAGGAATAATTACTAAAGACACAATCTCAGAGATTGACTACCAGACGGAAATCATTGATGATCCTACAAAATACACTGACGAAGAAACAGTGGTTCAAAACGGTGAAAAAGGGATCCAAGTTACCAAAACGACTTATAAAACTGTCGAAGGTGTTGAGACTGACCAAGTTTTAAATACAACAACCACTGTCATCAAAAAACCAGTCACTAAAAAAATAAGCCGCGGTACGAAACCAATAGAAGGCACTCTTGTAGAAGAAAGTCTTGAAAAAATTCCGTTTAAGGAGATAGTCGAAGAAGACACGCAACTGAAAAAGGGCGATAAAGTTACGGTCCAAGAAGGAAAAGACGGTCAGAAAAAGGTTATCAAAACCTACAAGACCATCAAAGGAATCAAGAAGCAGGAAGCTCCTGAAATTCTTGAACAGGTCATCGAGTTAGCCCAAGACCGTATTGTTAAACTAGGTACCAAAAACTTCGAAAAGCCAGTGTTGACTTTTTCAAGGGTTGATATTCAGGATTTGAAACGCTCATCTCAGATTCACTATAATCTGGAAAATCCAAGTAAGGCAGCGATTAAATCGATCACTTTAACTCTGAGAAAAGGCGACGAAGTCGTCAAAACCATGACGGTTTCACCAAATAACTTGACTGCAACTCTAACAGATTTGCAATATTACAAGGATTATAAACTCGAAACAAAAATGGTTTATGATCGTGGTGAAGGAAACGAGGAAGAAATTCTCAAAGAAGAACCACTGAGAATTGATTTAAAAAAGGTCGAAGTTAAAAATATAAAAGAAACAAGCCTCATAAGTGTTGACGACAATGGCGTGGAAACGGATAGTAGTTTCTTAACTTTTGTTCCAAGTGATGTAAGGCCTTACTATCTAAAAATTGTTACACGTGATAATAAGGTGATGCGCCTTGCGATTGACAAAATTGAAGAAGTGATAGTCGATGGAAAAACGCTTTATAAGGTCACTGCCAAAGCGCCTGACCTCGTTCAGCATACAGATGGTAACCAGCTCAGTGAAGAATACGTTCATTATTTTGCCAAACCAAAAACTCATGAGGAGAATATCTACTACGATTTCAATGAACTTGTAAAAGCAATGCAGGCCAATCCATCTGGCGAATTTAAGATTGGTGCGGACTTGAATGCGGTTAATGTTCCTGCAGCTGGTAAATCATATGTAACGACGAAGTTCCGAGGCAAGCTATCAAGTGTAGACGGTCAACGATACACGATTCATAACTTGGAACGTCCACTATTAGGCGATACTGAAGGCGCACACATCCATGACCTTAACCTTGGTAAGGTAAACATTCATATGCCATGGGCAAATAGAGTTGCTCCCTTGGCTGCTGTTGTAAAAAACACAACGATCAATAATGTGAAAGTAACGGGTACAGTTGTTGGAAATAATGACGTATCAGGTTTGATCAATAAAATTGATAATAACGGCAGATTAACAAATGTGGCATTTATTGGTAAGCTTCATGCTGGTGGGAATCAAGGCACCTTTCTTGCTGGAATTGTTGGAGAAAACTGGAAAGGTTCTGTTGAGAAGGCCTATGTTGATGCACAAATAACAGGTCATAAAGCGAAAGTTGCAGGCATCGCCTATTGGTCACAAAATGGTGGGGATAACCATGCAGTTTATCGGGACGGAGCCATTAAAAAATCTGTAGCTAAAGGTACTATCGATGTGAGAGAACCGATTAGCGCGGGTGGTGTTGTAGGCAGTACAAATGCCTTGGGTTCCGTTGAAGACACTGTTTCAATGATGAAAGTTAAGAACGGTGAGATTTTCTATGGCTCATCTGATATTGATGATGATCCTTATTGGACAGGTGACCGCTTGAACAGAAACTTTGTTGTTACTGGTGTGAGTGAAGGAAAATCTTCATATAGATATTCTAAACAACAGCATCGTATTAAGCCTATTTCGCAAGAAGAAGCAGACAAGAAAATTGCTGCTCTGGGAATCACAGCGCATGAGTATGAAATCAATGAGCCTATTGTAGATAAATTAAACCGTTTGACACACCGTGAAGACGAGTACAAGGCCACTCAAGACTACAGAGCTGACCGCGAACTTGCCTATCGCAATATTGAAAAATTACAACCATTCTATAATAAAGAGTGGATTGTCAATCAGGCTAATAAACTAGATGCTAGCTCAAACTTGGTGACCAAAGAAGTCCTTTCTGTTACTGGTTTGAAAAATGGACAGTTTGTAACAGACTTGTCAGCTATTGATCAGATCATGATTCACTATGCTGATGGTACCAAAGAAGAATCGGCCGTTACTGCCAAAGCTGACTCTGATGTAAAACAAGTCAAAGAGTACGAAGTGACCAACCAGAATATTGTTTATACGCCAAATGTGCTAGTGAAAGATCGTGCTGGTTTGATTGCAAAGGCAAAAGAAACATTATCCAGTGTGGAGTTGATTTCTCCTGAAGTGCGCGCTCTTATGGACAAGCGGAACAAACCGCAAGAAAACACGGATGAACGAAAAAATGGTTACATTCGCGATTTATTCTTAGAAGAAAGTTTTGCTGAAGTAAAACAAAATCTTGGAAACTTGGTGAAACAAATTGTTGAAAATGAAGATCATCAACTAAATGATGATGAAGCAGCTCAACGTGCTTTCATTAAGAAAGTTGAAGACAATAAGGCCAACATTATGATGGGGCTTGCTTATTTGAACCAATACTATGCCATTAAATATGATGGATTGTCGATCAAAGATATTATGATGTTTAAACCAGATTTTTATGGTAAGAACGTGAATGTCTTAGATCGCTTGATCACTATCGGATCAAAAGAGAACAATCTTAAGGGCGACCAATCCCAAGATGCGTATAATCGAGTGATTGCAGGTGCTACAGGTAAAGGAAGCCTTCATGAGTTTCTAACATATAACATGAAATTGTTTACAAATGAAACCGATATGAATGTTTGGTTTAAAAAGGCAATTGAAAAGAATGCTTATGTGGTAGAACAGCCATCATTGAACCCCGATTTTGTTCATAAGAAGTATCGTCTGTATGAAGGGATTAATAATGGCGTGCATGGTCGGATGATTTTGCCTCTATTAAACTTGAAGAACTCGCATCTCTTCATGATTTCGACCTATAATACCATTTCTTTTAGTGCTTTTGAAAAATATGGTAAAAATACTGAGGAGGCTCGTGAAGCCTTCAAGAGTGAAATCAATAAGAGAGCAAAAGAGCAGGTGAACTACTTAGACTTTTGGTCAAAATTAGCTGCTGATAATGTACGTAATAAGCTCCTCAAGAGTGAAAATAGTGTTCCTACACCTGTTTGGGACAATCATGATGCGCCGGGTATCGGTTGGGCAAACCGATATGGTCACAAGGATGGGAAACCAGATTATGCTCCGATTCGAGAGTTCTTTGGACGGATCCATAAATATCATGGTTATCAGTATGGATATGGTGCTTACGCTTATATCTTTGCCGCTCCAAATCAGCAAGATGCTGTCTACTTTGTTATGACAGAGTTGATAAGTGATTTTGGTACATCGGCCTTTACGCATGAAACGACTCATGTGAATGATCGTATGGCTTACTATGGTGGTTGGTATCATCGTGAAGGGACGGACTTAGAGTCCTTTGCGCAAGGTATGCTCCAGTCACCATCGTTGACAAATCCAAATGGTGAATACGGTGCCTTAGGTTTGAACATGGCTTATGAACGTCAGAATGATGGCAATCAAATCTACAATTATGATCCAAACAAGTTAAAGAACCGTGAAGAAATTGATCACTATATGAAGAACTATAACGAGGCTCTGATGATGCTGGATCATCTAGAAGCAGATGCAGTTATTGGAAAACACTTGAACGACAACAGCAAGTGGTTCAAAAAGATGGACCGAGAATGGCGTACGAACGCTGAGCGAAACAATCTGAAAGGCGAGCCACATCAATGGGATAAATTACGTGATTTAACGGATAATGAGAAGAAATTGACGATTACGAGCATTGATCAATTGGTTGATCATAACTTTGTTACAAAACATGGTATGCCAGGGAATGGACGTTATCGTTCGGAAGGTTTTGACAGTGCTTACCAAACCGTAAATATGATGTCGGGTATCTTTGGTGGTAATACTAGCAAGAGTACAGTTGGTTCGATTTCATTTAAACATAATGCTTTCCGTATGTGGGGATACTATGGTTATCTTAACGGATTTATTGGTTACGCTTCAAACAAATATAAGGCGGAAGCCAACAAGGAAAACAAAGGGTTGTTGGGTGATGACTTCATTATCAAGAAAGTCTCTGATGGCCAATTTGATACTCTTGAAGCATGGAAGAAACATTGGTATAAAGAAGTCTATGACAAAGCTCAAAACGGCTTTACTACAATCGAAATCAATGGCAGATCTATCTCTACTTATGCTGAGTTGAAGTCCTTATTTGATGAAGCTGTTCAAAAAGACCTAGATAGCATGGAAAATCCAAATATAAAGAATCATTATAAAAATACTGAGGATCTTAAATGGAAGGTTTACAAACAGCTCCTTCAAAAATCAGATGGATTCTCTGGAAATTTATTTGCCAAAGCATCGTTATAAAGTCGAAATGACTAAAAAGGTGGATCAGCTTAAGCTGCATCTGCCTTTTTGTGCTATACTTAAGATATGCATAGAAAAACAGTGATTGATTTTAGGGCTTTGGGGGAGAGATACACCTTTATCCAGCCCATCAAAGAGTTAAAAACGAGAGATTTATCAGAAGTGGCAAACTTGCTGGCACAAGTGGAAAGCTACCAAGAACAGGGATATTATGTGGTGGGCTATGTCAGCTATGAGGCTGCACCTGCTTTTGAGGAGAAATTAGCAGTTCACACCGCTCCTTTACTGGGAGAGTATCTGCTATATTTTACAGTTCATGATAGCGTAGAAACATCGCCTATTCCTCTGACTTATGAGGAAGTAGATTTGCCTTCAAATTGGCAGGAAGTAACGTCAGCAGAGGACTATGAAAAGGCTATTGCCCAGATTCACCATCATTTGCGTCAGGGGGACACCTATCAGGTCAATTACACTGTCCAACTCAAGCAAGATTTAAGTGCCAATCCTTTTTCTATCTACAATCGTATGGTGGTAGAGCAGGAGGCGGGCTACAATGCCTATGTTGAACACGATGAGATGGCAGTGATTTCCATGAGCCCAGAGCTCTTTTTTGAGCAAAATGACCGGGAATTAACGACTCGCCCGATGAAGGGAACAACCCAGCGGGGAGTGACTGACGATGAAGATTTGAAAGAGGCAGCTTGGTTGGAGCAAGATCCTAAAAATCGCTCTGAAAATATGATGATTGTGGATCTCTTGCGCAATGACATGAACCGTATTTCTGAAGTGGGCAGTGAACATGTAGAACGTCTCTGTCAAGTGGAGCAGTATTCGACGGTTTGGCAGATGACTTCAACCATCAAGAGTCAGTTACGAGAGGATGTGGACTTGGTTGTCATTTTTCGCTCTCTCTTTCCTTGTGGTTCCATAACAGGAGCGCCCAAAATTGCGACCATGGAAATCATCAAGGACTTGGAGCCACAACCCAGAGGAGTTTACTGCGGAACTATTGGTATCTTGCTTCCAAATGGGCGACGAATTTTCAATGTCGCTATTCGGACTATCCAACTGCATCAAGGGAAAGCCATCTATGGAGTTGGCGGAGGGATTACTTGGGATAGTACTTGGGAATCTGAATACCGAGAGGTTCATCAAAAGGCGGCTGTACTCTATCGTAAACAAGCTCGTTTCCAACTGATTTCAACTGGTAAAATCAGCCAAAAACAACTGCTGTTTGAAGATCAACATCTGGAAAGACTGACAAAGGCGAGTAGGTATTTTGCCTATCCTTTTGATCCGGAAGACCTGAGACAAAGGATAGAGGAAGAGTGCCAAGCTTGCGATTCCCACCAAGACTATCGTTTGCGAATTACTCTTAACAAGTCTGGAGAGCTGGAACTCAGTCGCCAAGTATTAACACCACTTAGTCCAGGTTTCTGTCAGGCTAAACTTTGTCTGCAAGAAACAGATTTGAATCAAGCGTTTACCTACTTTAAAACAACTTACAGACCACATTTGAGTATAGGGGAGCAAGAGAAGATTTACCACAATAAGTCAGAAGAACTGCTTGAGACCTCCATTGGAAATCTGGTTCTGAAAATTGCCGGAAAATTCTATACACCGCCTATCAGACTAGGAATTTTGCCAGGAATCTACCGCCAGCATTTGCTAGAAACAGGACAGGTAGAGGAAAAAGTCTTGACTTTGGCAGACTTGAACCAAGCGGAAACTATCTATGGCTGTAATGCAGTCAGAGGTTTGTATGAGTTGAAAGTGATATAACTATGGATTTTTCAATTAAGTTTTAGATTTATTTCTGAATATTTAATATTTGATTTGAAAGCAAAATAAAGTATATGGTATACTATAGGTATAAATCGTTAAAATAATGGAGATTTTTATGAAAAAATCAAAAAAAATTTTAGTAACCAGCTTAGCAACTGCAACACTGGGACTTATTTCATTTGCAGATACAACTGAAGCCTTTCCTTTTTCGGCTCAGCATGTTTCTGCTCAAGAAAAGGATGTATCTAAAAACGGTAAGATTGTAAAAGAGAATACAACTTCGGCGCCAAATCAAGCTGAGAAACCGAAAACACCAGCGCAAAATCCTGCTGAGAAATCGAAAACACCAGCGCAAAATCCTGCTGAGAAATCGAAAACACCAGCGCAAAATCCTGCTGAGAAACCGAAAACACCAGCACAAAATCCTGCTGAGAAAACAAAAACACCAGCACCAAAACTCGCGCCGAAGCCGGCACCAAAACCCGCGCCGAAGCCGGCACCAAAACCCGCGTCGAAGCCAGCACCAAAACCTGCGCCGAAGCCGGCACCAAAACCTACACCGAAACCCGCGCCGAAGCCGGCACCGAAACCCGCACCGAAGCCAGCACCAAAACCCGCGCCGAAGCCAGCACCAAAACCCGCGCCGAAGCCGGCACNAAAACCCGCGCCGAAGCCGGCACCAAAACCTGCGCCGAAGCCGGCACCAAAACCTGCGCCGAAGCCGGCACCAAAACCTGCGCCGAAGCCAGCACCAAAACCTACGCCGAAGCCAGCACCGAAACCCGCTCCAAAGCCAGCACCAAAACCCGCGCCGAAGCCGGCACCAAAACCGGCTGAAAAAGCTAAAGAAACAACTCCTAAACAGGATAAATCACAATCTAAAGTTCAGTCTGGCTGGGTAGGAAATTACTACCTCAAATCAGATGGAAAGAGAGCTAAAAATGAATGGGTAGATGGTGGTCGTTATTATGTTGATTCTGATGGAAAAAAGGTTAAAAGTGACTGGATTTATGATAAAAACCATGGTTCATATTATTATCTAACAGCAGAAGGAAGCTCTGCTCGCAATAAATGGGTAGGAAATTATTACCTCAAATCAGATGGAAAGATGGCCAAGAATGAATGGGTAGATGGTGGCCGTTATTATGTTGAATCAGATGGTAAAATGGCTAGGGATAAATGGGTAGATGGTGGCCGTCACTATGTAGACTACGATGGTGTGCGGCAACCAAAACTAGATGGGAAGCAGTACAATGCTGCTTTAAATAAAGCGAAAAGCTATAATTCGGTTTTACATATGTCAAAAAAAGATCTCTATAACCAATTAACGTGGAATGGTTTTTCAAGTTCAGTAGCGCAGTATGCCATCGATCACTTGAATGCAGATTACAAAGCAAATGCCTTAATTACAGCAAGAGAATACCGAAAGAATAACCATTTATCAAAGACAGAGATTTATGAGTGGCTAACTTCTTCTTATGTTGGAAAATTTACAAAAGAAGAAGCAAACTATGCAATTCAAAAACTTAATCTACCATCAGAAGGCAGCCAAGCTCGCAATAAATGGGTAGGAAATTATTATTTCAAATCAGATGGAAAGATGGCCAAGAATGAATGGGTAGATGGTGGCCGTTACTATGTTGATTCTGAAGGCAAAATGGTAAGGGGCAAATGGGTAGATGGTGGCCGTTATTATGTTGAATCAGATGGTAAAATGGCTAGGGATAAATGGGTAGATGGTGGCCGTCACTATGTAGGATACGATGGTGTGCGGCAACCAAAACTAGATGGGAAGCAGTACAATGCTGCTTTAAATAAAGCGAAAAGCTATAATTCGGTTTTACATATGTCAAAAAAAGATCTCTATAACCAATTAACGTGGAATGGTTTTTCAAGTTCAGCAGCGCAGTATGCCATCGATCACTTGAATGCAGATTACAAAGCAAATGCCTTAATTACAGCAAGAGAATACCGAAAGAATAACCATTTATCAAAGACAGAGATTTATGAGTGGCTAACTTCTTCTTATGTTGGAAAATTTACAAAAGAAGAAGCAAACTATGCAATTCAACATTTAGGTGACTAATTTTTACAAATAGTGAAGCAAATAAGATGTTTTAATTTTGGCTTGTAGCCTGCAAACCTTTGCACAAAAGAGACGTTTTTGTTATACTATATCTGTAAGCATTTTCAATTAAAAAGGAGAAGACGATGAGTCAAAAGATTATTGGGATTGACCTTGGTGGTACATCTATCAAGTTTGCAATTTTAACTCAAGAGGGAGAAATCCAAGAAAAATGGTCTATCAAGACTAATATTTTGGATGAAGGAAGCCATATTGTAGATGATATGATTGAGTCTATTCAACATCGTTTGGACTTGCTTGGATTGTCAGCTACGGATTTCCGAGGGATTGGGATGGGATCACCTGGTGTGGTTGACCGTGAAAAAGGAACTGTTATCGGTGCCTACAACCTAAACTGGAAAACCCTTCAACCAATTAAAGAAAAGATTGAAAAAGCCTTGGGTATTCCATTCTTCATTGATAATGATGCCAACGTAGCTGCTCTTGGTGAGCGCTGGATGGGTGCTGGTGACAACCAACCGGACGTTGTCTTTATGACACTTGGTACCGGTGTTGGTGGTGGTATCGTCGCTGAAGGAAAACTGCTCCACGGTGTTGCTGGTGCGGCAGGAGAGCTTGGTCACATCACTGTTGACTTTGACCAACCAATCGCATGTACCTGTGGTAAAAAAGGCTGTCTTGAGACAGTTGCTTCTGCAACAGGGATTGTCAACTTGACACGTCGTTATGCTGATGAATACGAAGGCGATGCAGCCTTGAAACGCTTGATTGACGATGGTGAAGAAGTAACAGCCAAAACTGTCTTTGACCTTGCAAAAGAAGGAGACGACCTTGCCTTGATCGTTTACCGTAACTTTTCACGTTACTTGGGTATTGCATGTGCTAACATCGGATCAATCCTCAACCCATCAACTATCGTTATCGGTGGTGGGGTGTCAGCAGCTGGAGAATTCCTTCTCCAAGGCGTGCAAAAAGTTTATGATGAAAATACCTTCCCTCAAGTACGCACATCCACTAAATTGGCTCTTGCAACTCTAGGAAATGACGCTGGAGTTATCGGAGCGGCATCACTTGTATTGCAATAAAATAAAATGATTATAGAGCTTGGTGTTTATCAAGCTCTTTTTTAAAAATCGAATAAAACGAAATAGGTTTAAATTTTGGGAAGGAGCCGCTAGATGAATACATCAAAACAACCCATGCTTGAACTAGCATTGTCTATCGCTACGGAAGCTCATAGGGGGCAATTTGATAAGGCAGGGATAGATTATATAGAACATCCAATCTATGTAGCAAGCCAAGTTGATACTGAAGAAGAAAAAGCAGTTGCTTTACTACATGATGTCATTGAGGACAGTCCTTTTACGGCTGAAGAACTATTACTAGCTGGTTTACTAGAAACAGTAGTTACTGCCGTTCAGATTTTGTCAAAGAAAAAGGGGCAAGACTATCAAACATATCTAGAAAATGTGAAATCTAATCCCCTAGCACGCATTGTCAAATTAGCAGATTTGAAGCATAATTCGGATTTATCGAGACTGAGTTCTGTCACTGACAAGGATTTGGAACGATTAGAAAAATATAAAAAGGCCATCGATTATCTGAGTATGTAGAAAAGATTTTTTATGCTATACTAGTTAGGACAATAAATGAGGTGAGAGTAAATGACAAAAGCAGATACGATTTTTAAAGAGAATATTGAACGAATCCTCAAAGACGGTGTCTTTTCCGAGCAGGCACGTCCCAAGTACAAGGATGGGACTGTTGCCAACTCCAAGTACGTAACGGGTGCCTTTGCCGAGTATGACTTGGCTATGGGGGAATTTCCCATCACAACCTTGCGTCCCATTGCAATCAAATCCGCCATCAAGGAAGTACTCTGGATCTACCAAGATCAGTCTAATAGCCTAGAAGTGCTAAATAGCAAGTACAATGTTCACTACTGGAATGACTGGGAAGTGGGAGATACGGGAACCATCGGTGAACGCTATGGGGCGGTCGTTAAGAAACACGATATCATTAATAAGATTCTCAAGCAGTTGGAAGCCAATCCCTGGAACCGTCGCAATATCATCTCACTCTGGGATTACCAAGCATTTGAGGAGACAGACGGCCTCCTTCCATGCGCCTTTCAGACCATGTTTGATGTCCGTCGGGTTGATGGGGAAATCTATCTGGATGCGACCTTGACCCAGCGCTCTAATGATATGCTGGTGGCCCACCATATCAATGCCATGCAGTATGTGGCTCTTCAAATGATGATTGCCAAGCATTTTGGCTGGAAGATTGGGAAGTTTTTCTATTTTATCAACAACCTCCATATCTATGATAATCAGTTTGAACAAGCTCAGGAATTGCTCCGTCGTGAGCCGTCAAACTGCCAACCTCGTTTGGTCTTGAATGTTCCTGATGGGACCAATTTCTTTGATATCAAAGCGGAGGACTTTGAGTTAGTTGACTATAATCCAGTCAAGCCACAACTGAAGTTTGATTTGGCTATTTAAGAAAATAAAAAGAAGTTGAGAAATCTCAACTTCTTTTGTTGCTTAATGTGATACGCGGCGGCGAGCTGCTTTTTTGCGGTTTTCTTCGATGAAAGCTGCTTTTTGCTCTTCTGGCTCAATCACTTTCTTTTTAATTGCGTATACTGCACCTGCAACGGCAGCGACAGTTCCTGCGACACCTGTTACAAGACCTTTAGCGAATCCTTTAGCCATGAGTCTTCCTCCTTTATCTTCCCGATCAGCCAGGCTCCTCAAGTGGTAGCATTTTTCTGACTGACCTTTTTATGATATAATAATAGTAACGAAAAAATGGGAATTTTTCAAGGAAAAAAGATGAAAACAAAAATAATTGTGATTGTTGGACCGACTGCTGTTGGGAAGACAGCTCTTGCTATTGAAGTAGCCAAGCGCTTTGGTGGAGAGGTGGTCAGCGGTGACAGTCAGCAAGTATACAGAGGGTTGGATATTGGAACAGCCAAGGCTAGCCCGGAGGAGCAAGCTGTTGTTCCTCATCATTTGATTGATGTCAGAGAGGTGACCGAGTCTTACTCGGCTTTTGATTTTGTTTCAGAAGCTAAGGCAGCCATAGAGGACATCCAAAGTCGTGGCAAGCTTGCTATTATCGCTGGAGGCACAGGGCTTTATATCCAGAGCTTGCTGGAAGGCTACCACCTAGGTGGAGAAACACCTCATGAGGAGATTTTAGCCTATCGGACTAGTTTGGAGCCTTATTCAGATGAGGAATTAGCCCAACTCGTTGAGCAAGCAGGCCTTGAAATTCCCCAGTTCAACCGTCGTCGTGCCATGCGCGCCTTGGAAATTGCCCATTTTGGTCAGGATTTGGAAAATCAGGAAAGTCCTTATGAACCACTGATTATCTGCTTGGATGATGAACGCAGTCAGCTTTATGAACGTATCAATCGCCGAGTAGATCTGATGTTTGAGGCTGGGCTTTTGGATGAGGCCAAGTGGCTCTTTGACCATTATCCAGATGTGCAGGCAGCTAAAGGCATTGGCTACAAGGAACTCTTTCCTTATTTCCGTGGGGAGCAAACTCTTGAGGAAGCCAGCGAGAGTCTCAAACAGGCGACTCGCCGTTTTGCTAAGCGTCAGCTGACCTGGTTCCGTAATCGCATGCAGGTGACCTTTTATCAGATAGGAGAGCCTGACGTGCAGGACCGCATTTTAAGCCAGATAGAGGAGTTTTTAGATGATTGAAACGGAGAAAAAAGAGGAGCGAGTCCTGCTCGTAGGTGTGGAATTGCAGGGCATGGACAATTTTGACCTCTCTATGGAAGAGTTGGCCAGTCTGGCTAAGACAGCTGGGGCAGTCGTTGTAGATAGCTACAGGCAAAAACGGGAAAAGTATGACTCCAAGACCTTCGTCGGCTCTGGTAAGTTGGAAGAGATTGCGCGGATGGTAGATGCAGAAGAAATTACTACTGTCATCGTCAATAATCGTTTGACTCCACGGCAAAATGTCAATCTAGAAGAAGTTCTGGGAGTTAAGGTTATTGACCGTATGCAGTTGATTCTGGATATCTTTGCCATGCGGGCTCGAAGCCATGAAGGGAAACTCCAAGTCCACCTAGCTCAACTCAAGTATCTCTTGCCTCGCTTGGTTGGTCAGGGGATTATGCTTAGCCGTCAGGCAGGTGGAATTGGTTCCCGTGGTCCAGGTGAAAGCCAGCTGGAACTGAACCGTCGTAGTGTTCGTAATCAAATCACAGATATCGAGCGCCAACTCAAGGTGGTTGAGAAAAATCGGGCGACAGTCAGAGAAAAACGCTTGGAGTCAAGTACCTTTAAGATTGGTTTGATTGGTTACACCAATGCTGGGAAATCAACCATCATGAACACCTTGACCAGTAAGATCCAGTATGAAGCAGACGAGCTCTTTGCGACTCTGGATGCGACGACAAAGAGTATCCATTTGGGAGGTAATCTTCAGGTTACCTTAACTGATACGGTTGGCTTTATCCAAGATTTGCCAACAGAATTGGTGTCCAGTTTCAAGTCAACCTTGGAAGAAAGCAAGCATGTGGACCTTCTGGTTCATGTCATTGATGCCAGCAATCCTTATCACGAGGAGCATGAAAAAACGGTTCTGTCTATCATGAAAGACTTGGATATGGAGGATATTCCTCGCCTGACTCTTTATAATAAAGCAGATTTGGTGGAGGATTTCACGCCTACTCAAACGCCTTATGCCCTCATTTCTGCCAAGTCTGAGGATAGTCGTGAGAATTTGCAGGCTTTGTTTTTAGAGAAAATCAAGGAGATTTTTGAAGCATTTACTTTGCGCGTGCCTTTTTCAAAATCCTACAAGATTCATGATTTGGAAAGTGTGGCGATTCTTGAAGATCGTGACTATCAAGATGACGGTGAAGTGATTACAGGATTTATTTCCGAGAAAAATAAATGGAGGTTAGAGGAATTTTATGACTGATATTAAAACTTTGGCTCTAAAGTATGGAGGTTATACAAGTCTGGATAAGGTCTATCTGGATCAGCTTCTAGCTGGCAAAACAGAGCAAGAGCAGTTGGCTCTCATCACACCTCCTCCGAGTGTAGTCAATGCCTACTTTGCAGAACTTTATCAGAAAAAGAGCCCTCAGGCTGCGACGGATTATTTTGCAGAACTTAGTCAGGAACTGAACCTCTACAATGCTGAGCCAAGTTTCACCTTTGAAAATAAGCCCTTTATTCGTCTGAACCTATCTGGCAAATCCTTTGGCTTTTGCTATGAGAGGGAGGGACTTTGTCGCATTTTCTCAGAAGCTGAAGAAGCAATCACAGATAACTTGCTTTTTGAGATTGCGCAAATTTTCCCCCATCAACTCGTCTTTGAAGAGTCTGGAAAGATTTACATGAAAGCTGTCGGAGATGAGGAAGCTGTTAGTGTCAAAAATCTCACAGCCTTGACAGATTTGGAAAGTTTGGCTGATGGTCGCAAACGTCTCAAAGGCTACAGTCAAGAGGATTTACTGCAAGAAGCTGTTGCTTTCTCTGGCAGTCGCTATTTCCGATCGGAAAATCGCACAGCTATGTTATATATTGATTAATTAGAAAGTATCGAATGGATATTCAATTTTTAGGAACGGGGGCTGGTCAGCCCTCTAAAGCCCGCAACGTTTCAAGTCTCGCTCTGAAACTCTTGGATGAGATTAACGAAGTTTGGCTCTTTGACTGTGGAGAAGGAACGCAAAATCGCATTCTGGAAACCACGATTCGACCACGTAAGGTCAGCAAAATCTTTATCACTCACCTGCATGGAGATCATATCTTTGGCTTGCCAGGATTCCTTTCTAGCCGTGCCTTTCAGGCCAATGAAGAGCAGACAGATTTGGACATCTACGGACCTCAAGGGATCAAGTCCTTTGTCTTAACCAGTCTACGTGTGTCGGGTTCTCGTCTGCCTTACCGCATTCATTTTCATGAGTTTGACCAAGATTCTCTAGGGAAAATCCTTGAGACCGATAAATTCACGGTGTATGCAGAGGAGCTGGACCACACTATTTTCTGTGTTGGCTATCGTGTCATGCAAAAGGACCTAGAAGGTACCTTGGATGCTGAAAAACTCAAAGCTGCAGGTGTGCCATTTGGACCTCTCTTTGGAAAAATCAAAAATGGTCAGGATGTTGTCCTAGAAGACGGAACTGAAATCAAGGCGACAGACTATATCTCAGCTCCCCGTCCAGGTAAGATTATCACTATTCTTGGTGATACCCGAAAAACCAATGCCAGCGTGCGTCTAGGCATCAATGCTGATATCCTAGTCCATGAGTCAACTTATGGAAAGGGCGATGAGAAAATTGCCCGTAACCATGGTCACTCAACCAATATGCAGGCAGCGCAAGTAGCTGCAGAAGCAGGAGCCAAACGCCTTTTGCTCAATCATATCAGCGCCCGCTTCCTCTCAAAAGATATCAGCCAGCTCAAGAAAGATGCGGCTACTGTTTTTGAAAATGTCCATGTGGTCAAAGACTTGGAAGAAGTGGAAATTTAGAAGATTGAGAAAGGATAAGTATGCGTACTATTCTGATTACCGGAGCAAGCGGTGGACTGGCCCAAGAAATGGTCAAACTCTTGCCAGATGACCAACTCATCTTACTAGGTAGAAACAAGGAAAAACTAGCTCAACTATATGGAAATCATCCCCGTGTAGAATTGATTGAAATCGATATTACTGATGACTCGGTTCTAGAAGATCTGGTAGCTGACCTCTATCTCCGTTATGGTAAAATTGATGTTTTGATTAACAATGCTGGTTACGGGATTTTTGAGGAATTTGACCAGATTTCTGACAAAGACATTCACCAGATGTTTGAGGTCAATACCTTTGCTCTGATGAACTTGTCTCGTCGCATTGGGTTTCGAATGAAGAAAAGGCGAAAGGGGCATATTATCAATATCGTCAGTATGGCAGGTTTGATAGCTACTGGCAAATCCAGTCTCTACTCAGCGACAAAGTTTGCAGCGATTGGATTTTCAAACGCTCTGCGCCTCGAACTCATGCCCTATGGTGTCTATCTAACGACGGTCAATCCAGGACCAATCCGAACAAGATTTTTTGACCAGGCAGACCCAGATGGCAGCTACCTCAAGTCTGTTGACCGCTTTCTCTTAGAACCAGATGCGGTTGCTAAAAAAATCGTCAAGACTATAGGAAAAAATAAACGAGAACTCAATCTCCCAGTTTTGTTGAATTTAGCCCACAAATTTTATAGCCTCTTTCCTAAACTAGCTGATAAGTTGGCAGGGGGAATCTTTAATTATAAGTAAAAGGAGTTCCTTACAAAGGGAACTTTTTATCATGTTTTACTGAGTGTCAAAAATTGTTTATTTTTGTTCTAAATCTACATTCACATTTTCTAAATCTTCTACAAATTTTAGAAAAAACAATCAAAATTATGATTTTTAATGTTTAGGGTATTGNAATTCCCTATATTATTTTATAAAATAAGAGTAAAAGGCTATGAAAAAGTAATACGCTTACAAGAAAATGGAAGCGGTTACTAAAGGAGGATTTTATGGAAAAAGGCCATTGGAATCGTAAAAGAGTCTACAGCATTCGTAAGTTTGCTGTAGGCGCTTGCTCTGTCATGATTGGAACCTGTGCGGTTCTATTTGGAGGAAGTGTCGTTGGAGAATCACCAGTTTTCGCGGATGAAACTCCTATCACCCACACTGTGGAACAAGCAAAAGAGGAAAGTCCGGCAGTGGAGGAAAAAGAAGATCAAACTGTAGCAGAGCACAAGGATGCTGCAAGTGTCGACCAAAGTCAAGCTACTCCCATTGAAGCAAGCAAACCAGAGGTGAAAGAAGAGGAACCTGTAGCTTCAAAAGAGGAGAAAGCATCTCTAAAACCTGAAGAAACTGCTCCAAAGGTAGAATCTCAAGTTTCAAGTCAAGAAAAGCCTGTCAAGGAAGATTTGAAAGCTGCGACAAATGAAGAAGTGAATCAAATGATTGAAGATAGAAAAGTGAATTTTAATCAAAATTGGCACTTTAAACTCAATGCGAATCCTAAAGAAGCTGTGAAATCAGATGCCGATGTATCAACATGGCAAAAATTGGACCTTCCACACGACTGGAGTATCTTTAACGATTTTGACCATCAATCACCTGCTCAAAACGAAGGTGGACAGCTAAATGGTGGTGAAGCTTGGTATCGTAAGACCTTTAAACTTGATGAAAAAGACCTCAAGAAGAATGTTCGTTTGACTTTTGACGGTGTCTACATGGATTCTCAAGTCTATGTCAACGGCCAGTTAGTGGGACATTATCCAAATGGTTATAACCAGTTCTCATACGATATCACCAAATACCTTCACAAAGATGGTCGTGAGAATGTGATTGCTGTCCATGCTGTTAACAAACAACCAAGTAGCCGTTGGTACTCAGGAAGTGGTATTTACCGTGATGTGACCTTGCAAGTGACAGATAAGGTTCATGTTGAGAAAAATGGTACAACTATCTTAACTCCGAAACTGGAAGAACAGCAACACGGCAAGGTTGAAACTCATGTGACCAGCAAAATCGTCAATACAGACGATAAAGACCATGAACTTGTGGCAGAGTATCAAATCGTTGAACGTGGTGGTCAGGCTGTAACAGGCGTGGTTCGTACAGCAAGTCGTACCTTGAAAGCACATGAGTCAACAAGCCTAGATGCTATTTTAGAAGTTGAAAAACCAAAACTCTGGACAGTTTTAAATGACAAACCTGCCTTGTATGAATTGATTACGCGTGTATATCGTGATGGTCAATTGGTTGATGCTAAGAAGGATTTGTTTGGTTACCGTTACTATCACTGGACTCCAAATGATGGTTTCTCTTTAAATGGTGAACGCATTAAATTCCATGGCGTTTCCTTGCACCATGACCACGGAGCACTTGGAGCAGAAGAAAACTATAAAGCAGAATATCGCCGTCTCAAACAAATGAAGGAGATGGGGGTTAACTCTATTCGTACAACACACAACCCTGCTAGTGAGCAAACCTTGCAAATCGCTGCAGAACTTGGTTTGCTCGTTCAGGAAGAGGCCTTTGATACGTGGTATAATGGCAAGAAACCTTATGACTACGGTCGTTTCTTTGAAAAAGATGCCACTCACCCAGAAGCTCGAAAAGGTGAAAAATGGTCTGACTATGATCTTCGTACCATGGTCGAAAGAGACAAAAATAACCCAGCTGTCTTCATGTGGTCTATCGGGAATGAAATCGGTGAAGCCAATGGTGACGCCCACTCACTTGCAACGGTTAAACGCTTAGTAAAAGTGATTAAAGATGTTGATACTACACGTTATGTTACCATGGGAGCAGATAAGTTCCGTTTCGGTAATGGTAGTGGTGGACATGAGAAAATTGCTGATGAACTGGATGCGGTTGGATTCAACTATTCTGAAGACAACTACAAAACCCTTCGTGCGAAACATCCAAACTGGTTGATTTATGGTTCAGAAACATCTTCTGCTACTCGTACACGTGGTAGCTATTATCGTCCTGAACGTGAATTGAAACATAGTAACGGACCTGAACGTCATTACGAACAGTCTGACTATGGTAATGACCGAGTTGGCTGGGGTAAAACAGCAACAGATTCATGGACTTTTGACCGTGACAACGCTGGCTATGCTGGACAATTTATCTGGACAGGTACAGACTATATCGGGGAGCCTACGCCATGGCACAACCAAAACCATACACCAGTTAAGAGCTCTTATTTTGGAATCGTAGATACAGCAGGTATTCCAAAACATGACTTCTACCTCTACCAAAGCCAATGGGTTTCTGTTAAGAAGAAACCAATGGTTCACCTCCTTCCTCACTGGAACTGGGAAGACCCTACTCTAAAGGCGAACGTAGCTGATGCAGAAGGTAAGATTCCAGTTCGTGCTTACTCTAATGCTGCTAGCGTAGAATTGTTCTTGAATGGTCAATCCCTCGGAGTTAAGAGCTTCAACAAAAAACAAACTAGCGATGGACGAACTTACCAAGAAGGCGCCAATGCCAATGAACTCTACCTTGAGTGGAAGGTTGCTTACCAACCAGGTACTCTGGAAGCAGTAGCTCGTGATGAAGCTGGTAAAGAAATAGCTCGTGACAAGATTACCACTGCAGGCCAACCAGCAGGTGTTCGTCTCATCAAGGAAGAGCACGCAATCGCAGCAGATGGAAAAGACTTAACTTACATCTACTATGAAATTGTTGACAGCCAAGGGAATGTAGTACCAACTGCCAATAATCTGGTTCGCTTCCAATTGCATGGACAAGGTCAACTTGTCGGTGTCGATAATGGGGAACAAGCCAGCCGTGAACGCTATAAGGCGCAACCAGATGGTTCATGGATTCGCAGAGTCTTTAACGGTAAAGGGGTTGCCATTGTTAAATCAACTGAGCAAGCAGGTAAATTCACCCTTACTGCCCACTCTGATCTCTTGAAATCTGGTCAAGTAACTGTCTTTACTGGTAAAAAAGAAGACCAAGAAAAGACCGTTCTTGGAACAGAAGTACCAAAAGTACGTACTGTTATTGAGAAAGAGCCAAAAATGCCGAAGACAGTCGGTTTTATCTACAGTGATGGCAGTCGTGAAAAACGTCCAGTAACTTGGTCTTCAGTTGATGTGAGCCAAGCAGGAGTTGTGACTGTTAAAGGTATGGCTGACGGACGTGAAGTTGAGGCTCGTGTCGAAGTTCTAGCAATTGCGAAAGAACTACCAACAGTTAAACGTGTTGCCCCAGGAACAGATTTGAATGCTGTTGATAAATACGTTTCTATCACTGTAACAGATGGAAGCGTTCAAGAATACGAAGTGGATAAGTGGGAGATTGCGGAAGCAGATAAAGCCAAACTTTCAGTTGCAGGATCACGTATTCAAATGACTGGCCAACTAGGAGGCGAAACCGTTCATGCTACCCTTGTGGTAGAAGAAGGCAATCCTGCAGCACCTGTAGTGCCAAATGTAAGTGTTGGTGGTGAAGCCGTTACAGGCCTCACTAGTCAACATCCAATGCAATACCGCACTCTTGCTTACGGTGCATCCTTGCCAGAAGTTGTAGCAAGTGCTGAAAATGCGGATGTTACTGTAGTCCAAGCAAGTGCAGCAAACGGTATGCGTGCAAGCATCTTTGTTCAACCCAAAGATGGTGGTCCGCTTCAAACCTATGCAATTCAATTCCTTGAAGAAGCACCGAAAATTGACCATTTGAGCTTACAAGTGGAGCAAGCTAACGGTCTTAAAGAAGACCAAACAGTGAAATTGTCTGTACTTGCTCACTATCAAGACGGAACACAAGCAGTTTTACCAGCTGATAAAGTGACCTTCTCTACAAGTGGTGAAGGGGAAGTCGCAGTTCGTAAAGGAATGCTTGAGTTACATAAGCCAGGAGCAGTCACTCTCAAAGCAGAATATGAGGGGGTTACAGGTCAAATCGATTTCACGATCCAAGCCAATACTGAGACGAAGGTTGCGCAATCCATTCGTCCAGTAAATGTAGTGACTGACTTGCATCAGGAACCAAGCTTTCCAGCAACAGTAACGGTTGAGTATGACAAAGGTTTCCCTAAAACTCACAAAGTCACATGGCAAGCTATTCCAAAAGAAAAACTAGACCGCTATCAAACCTTTGAAGTGCTAGGTAAAGTTGAAGGAATTGACCTTGAAGCGCGTGCCAAAGTATCTGTTGAAGGTATCGTTTCAGTTGAAGAAGTCAGTGTGACGACTCCAATCGCAGAAGCGCCGCAATTACCAGAAAGTGTTCGTACCTACGATTCAAATGGTCACGTTTCATCAGCTAAGGTTACTTGGGATGCGATTCAATCAGACCAATACGCTAAGGAAGGTGTCTTTACAGTCACTGGTCGCCTAGAAGGTACGCAATTAACTACCAAACTTCATGTTCGTGTGTCTGCTCAAACTGAGCAGGGGGCAAACATTTCTGACCAATGGACCGGCTCAGAATTGCCACTTGCCTTTGCTTCAGACTCAAATCCAAGCGATCCTGTTTCAAACGTCAACGATAAATTGATTTCCTTTAATGACCGACCAGCCAACCGCTGGACCAACTGGAATCGTAGTAATCCAGAAGCTTCAGTCGGTGTTCTATTTGGAGATTCAGGTATCTTAAGCAAACGTTCCGTTGATAATCTAAGTGTCGGATTCCACGAAGACCATGGAGTCGGTGCACCGAAGTCTTATGTGATTGAGTATTATGTCGGTAAGACCGTTCCGACAGCTCCTAAAAACCCTAGCTTTGTAGGCAATGAAGAACATGTCTTTAACGATCCAGCTAACTGGAAACCAGTTACCAATCTAAAAGCCCCAGCTCAACTCAAGGCTGGAGAAATGAATCACTTTAGCTTTGATAAAGTTGAGACTTATGCTGTGCGCATTCGCATGGTTAAAGCAGATAATAAGCGTGGAACTTCTATCACAGAAGTACAAATCTTTGCAAAACAAGTTGCGGCAGCCAAACAAGGACAAACAAGAATCCAAGTTGACGGCAAAGATTTAGCAAACTTCAACCCTGATTTGACAGACTACTACCTTGAGTCTGTAGATGGAAAAGTTCCTACAGTAACAGCAAGTGTTAGCAGCAATGGTCTTGCTACCGTTGTTCCAAGTGTTCGTGAAGGTGAGCCAGTTCGTGTCGTCGCGAAAGCTGAAAATGGTGACATCCTAGGAGAATACCGTCTACACTTTACAGGCAATAAAGACTTACTCTCTCGTAAACCAGTTGCTGCGGTCAAACAAGCTCGCTTATTGCAACTAGGTCAACCACTTGAATTGCCAACTAAGGTTCCTGTTTACTTCACAGGTAAAGACGGCTATGAGACAAAAGACTTGACAGTGGAATGGGAAAAAGTTCCAGCAGAAAATCTGACAAAAGCAGGTCAATTTACCGTTCGAGGCCATGTCCTTGGTAGTGACCTCGTTGCTGAGTTCACTGTACGAGTGACGGACAAACTTGGTGAGGCTCTCTCAAACAACACTAACTATGATGAAAACAGTAACCAAGCCTTTGCTTCTGCAACTAATGATATTGATCCAAGTTCACATGACCGTGTAGACTATATCAATGATGGAGACCACAATGAAAATCGCCGTTGGACAAACTGGTCTCCAACACTATCTTCTAATCCAGAAGTATCAACAGGTGTTATTTTCCGTGAAAATGGTAAGATTGTAGAACGGACTGTTGCGCAAGCCAAACTTCACTTCTTTGCAGATAGTGGAACGGATGCGCCATCTAAACTCGTTTTGGAACGCTATATTGGTCCAGACTTTGAAGTGCCTACCTACTATTCAAACTACCAAGCCTATGATGCAGCCCATCCATTCAACAATCCAGATAACTGGGAAGCTGTTCCTTATCGTGCGGATAAAGATATTGAAGCTGGTGATGAAATTAACGTAACATTTAAAGCTGTGAAAGCCAAAGCCATGAGATGGCGTATGGAGCGTAAAGCAGACAAGAGCGGTGTTGCGATGATTGAGATGACCTTCCTTGCGCCAAGCGAATTGCCTCAAGAAAGCACTGCATCGAAGATTCTTGTAGATGGAAAAGAACTTCCTGACTTCGCTGAAGATCGTCAAGACTACCAAATTACCTATAAAGGTCAACGTCCAAAAGTGACCGTTCAAGAACGCAATCAAGTAGCTTCAACAGTTGTAGATAGTGGCGATAATAGTCTTCCAGTACTTGTTCGTCTCGTTTCAGAAAGTGGAAAACAAGTCAAGGAATACCGTATCCAGTTAACCAAGGAAAAACCAGTTTCTGAGAAAACAGCCCCTGCTATTCAAGAAGAGAATCCAAGTCTTGAGGTTGTCGAAAAGGAACTTGCCTTCCAGACTGTTGAAAAAGAAGATCCAAGTCTATATGTAGGTGAAAGTCGTGTAGAACAAGAAGGACAAGTTGGTAAGGAACGCATTCTTACATCTGTTAGTCCAGACGGAACTCGTGAAGAGAAACTCCGTGAAGTGATCCAGGCTCCTGTTAACCGGGTTCTTCTCGTTGGAACTAAGCGAGGTACAGCCCAACCACTTGATGGAGCTGCAGGTTTGGTTCATGAAAAACCAGAGCTTCTGGTTGAAGAAGAGGCAATTGATTTCAAAGTTCAAGAACGTAAGACTGACAAACTTTATGTGGGTGAAAGTCGTGTTCTTCAAGAAGGTCAAAAAGGTGTTCGTATTCATCTAGTAGAAGTCGAAAACGGTAAGCGTACATTGAAAGAAACTTTTGATAAGATAGTTGCGCAAGATCGTATCGTGGAAGTAGGAACTAAACGTGGTACGGCTCAACCGCTTGATGGTGTCAAAGATTTGATTCATCACAAGCCAGAGCTCCTAGTGGAAGAAGAGGAAGTTGATTTCCAAGTTCAAGAACGTAAGAACGATAAACTTCCAGTAGGGAAAACTCGTGTGATCCAAGAAGGTCAAAAAGGTGTTCGTGTCCACCTAGTAGAAGTCGAAAATGGTAAGCGTACATCGAAAGAAACCTTTGATAAGGTAGCATCGCAAGATCGCATTGTGGAAGTGGGAACTGCTGTAGCACAAGAAGAACTAAACCCACAAGTTCCTGTCAATCCAGATGCGCACCAACTGGCTCAAACAGGAGCACAATCTCAAGAAGAAAAAGTGACACAAACTGAAAAAGGTCACCTTCCAAATACAGGAAGTGAGTCTCAGGTGTCAGCTTTAGCAGCAGGATTGGCTATCTTGGGCTTAGGTGCAGGCCTTGCAGCTACTACTCGCAAAAAAGAAGATTAAGTTTAGTTACAAGCTAAACTGAACAGGAAAAGGCCAGAGTGACGCTCTGGTCTTTTTCGTCTGAGTTGTAATAGTAAATAAATGTTTAGAATAGTCAATCCTATTCCAAATGGATTTTGTTCAAAATTCATAAAGTGCTCTTCACACTTATAAAAAGAGAGGTCGTGTTTGAAAATAATTGATAAATATGCTACAATAGTAGGCACTGGTAATTTTTATAAATGATTTTTTAATGAGAAAAATCGGATAAAATCCATTCAACTTTCGAAAGATCATGATCAGATGAGAAAGCGTAAAATTCCTTACCCTTCAGAGATTTGGTATGGGAATGGTTTTTTTAGATGTTAATCATGGTGACAGAGTTGATATACTTATAAAAATTTTAAGGATTAAGTAAATCCGTTTATGCATTTGATAATGTTCAAATAGAAAAAATGGAAGAACAGGTGTTCTCACATGAAAATATTCAAGGATAGAAGAGAAGCTCCAAGTAGATTTACACTCATGAGGTGCTCCTGTATTTCGTAGGTGAAATATCATGGTAAGCCAGTTAATCCTATCTTGATTATCAGTGGGATGAGCCTGTTTTCTTGGGTTGTCTTGCTGTTACGATGGTGCATGAACATTGCTAGAAAATGATCGCAAGACTTGCTAAATATAAAGAATAAAGGATGACAGATGAAACATTTCGGTCTTAAGAAACAGAAACGAACAAGTATTTTTTTCCGAAGAGCAATTTTTACAATTTTGATCATTGCGATCTATTTACTTGGTCGCCATATTTTACTTCCAGGATACAATGGCAATACAGGTTTTTCGCAAATAACTGAGCAAAATCCCTTGGCCTATTTGTATTCCTTGGCAGGAGTAGATGTCTCTCAGATTTCCATGTTTTCTCTAGGATTAGGTCCATGGATTACAACGATGATTGTCTGGCAGGTCATCAACTTGAATAAAAGTTGGAATATCCAATCCTGGTCATTGAAAAAAGCGGATTTTGTTCAAAAGATTCTCACTTTGATTTTTTCCGTGTTACAAGGGATAGCTGTTATGTACACGGCTCGTTCGGAAAATGGACGCTTTTTACTTCTTGTAGATGATTGGATTTATAATATGGCTGTACTAGCAACTGTTGTAGCAGGAAGCTTTGTTATTATCTGGTTGGCTGGTTTGAATGTTAGCAAGGGAGTAGGCGGGCAGACAA
Organism: Streptococcus oralis subsp. dentisani; assembly: GCF_003944205.1. Taxonomy (GTDB): domain Bacteria; phylum Bacillota; class Bacilli; order Lactobacillales; family Streptococcaceae; genus Streptococcus; species Streptococcus oralis_BH. Next base: position 19,327 of record NZ_RJPH01000007.1, on the reverse strand, counting down.
TTATTATTATTTCAGGAATTCTGCTACAATTTGCTAACCAATTAGTGGTATTGATAGGACAATCTGTTTTTTCTAAAGAAGGATTAGCCTTTCTAGTAGGTGCGGCGATCTCATTTTTGCTCTTGGGCTATATTGCCGTGGTCTGCGAGAGAGCTGAAATTCGTTTGCCTCTAAATCGAGTCATGTTAAGTAGTCGTTACTATGGCAAATCTTACCTCCCTATCAAATTTCTTCCCTCTGGGGGAATGCCTATTATGTATGCCTCGAGTGTTATTATGTTGCTTCAGTTGGTATTAGACTGGTTTGGACATGGTTTTACAAAAAATTTTGGTAGTTTATTTGACTTTACAAAACCCCTAAGTTTAGCCTTTTACCTGCTTGCTATCTATCTTCTTGCAATTTTATTTGCCTATATCAACTTAGAACCAGAAGAAACAGCGAAACGTTTACAACGTCAAGGAGAATACCTAGATTATATCCAGCCTGGGAAAGCAACTTTAAAAGTTTTGAAACATTACATTTCCTTACAATCTAACGTAGGAGCACTCTACCTGATCGTTTTTATTGGTTTACCCTATTTCATTAATTTCTTCCTACCTCTTCCAAATTTGCTTTTGACTATACCAAGTACATTGATCATTTTAGTCAGTATGCTCTTGCCTTTGCATGAAGAAATACGTATCTTGAGAATTGGGACTTACTACCACAAAGAATTAGAATTTAAAGGAGAATAGAGGGATATGTTTTACTTTGTACCATCTTGGTATAGACAAGATCGGAAATGGTATTCTACCACCCTGCCTTTCTATTACGTGTCTAAAAATATGATGTTTGATGATGCGGTGAATTTGCTGCGAATGTTTCAGCAATCAGGAGAGGCAAATACCACTCTGATTTTGAACTATTCACCACATATTCGAACCTTTCTTTATCAGCAAAGAATATTGCCAGAAACTGTATGGAATCTATTTGATACCATACAAGGTCTGACGGATGTATCTGTACGTAAAATTCGTCTGGAAGATATTAAATGGCCTCAAGGAGTAGAATTCTTCTATACTCCTTTTATGATTGAGGTATATTTAAATCAAGAACACTATGCTAAAATTAACTTTTCACAAACAGGTAATTTTTTTGATATTACTTATTTTGAGGGTGGGCAGACAAATCATCAGCTAATTTTTGATGATCGTGGATTTGTTTCAAGTATCATCTATTTTGAAAATGATCAACCTTACTACCAAGATTATTTAAATTTACAAGGTACATGGCAGTTTAGGGAATTTTTGGGTACAGAAAATCATCAAGTACTTATCAACCCTGAGGCACAGGCTACATTTGCAAAAGAAGTTTACCAAGATATTGAAGAATTGATCAATGAAAAATTAGATCAGTATCTAACTTCTACGTTAACGAAGGATGATACGATTGTGATTTCGTCAGATGTGCAGCACAATCACTTTTTCCAAAAGATTAAGGAAAATCATTATGTTATTTTGTCTTTTTTTGGAGATCGCTATCCAATCACAAACCAAGAGCAGTTGTTAACGGATTTGACAGACACGCCGTTCTTCGTTGTTGATAGTTTAAATAAAATTGAAACGATGGCAGCTAATATGGATCTAGAACAGTTGCCGGGCTTTTATGAGATTCCGCCTTATGATACTCATCTAAACTTAGGACATAGTCAAAGAAAAAAAGAGTTAATTGTTTACGTCAATTACGACAATCTACCAGCGGATCAAATTCAATATGTGTTTACGACTTTGTTTGAAATGATGTTGAAAAATGAATGGATTGACTTGCTGGTTGGAACACAAAGTCAGGATTTTGGTCGAGAGGCCTATATAAAACAGGTACTAGAAAGCTATCGATCTCTTAAGCCAGAATATGAACAAGAATTGATTTTTGTTGATAAAGAGAAGAGAGCGAGAGGTGAGAACCGAGTTCTTGATGATGAAGAGGAGATTGTTCGCGAACGGATTGATATTGAGACCATTCATAGCGATAGCGATTTGATTAAAGTTCTGAAGTACGTTCGTATTATACTAGATTTGGGAACTCCAGCTGATGTGTTGACTCAAATCGCTGGCATTAGTGGAGGGATCCCTCAGGTTAACTTGTATAGTTCTTCTTATGTGAAGCATGGAGAAAATGGTTGGATTCTAGATGATATTTCAGATTTTGAAGAGGCACTCTTATACTACCTCACAAACTTAGAACATTGGAATCAATCTCTAGTTCACTCAGTCAAGAAGATTGAACAGTATACAAGGGGTGAGATTGTCGATATGTGGAAAAATACCATAAAGGAATTAAAAGGAAATGAAAAAAATTAGTGTTTTGCAAATTGCTGATGAAAATTGGCAGGAGCAATATGAAATTCCTAGTAATATAAAATGGACATTTGTCAAACCAGAAGACATCGTCTCTTTATTGCCAGAAGATATCGGGATCTTAAATAGAGAAGTTGAGGCGGAAAACGGGAAAAAAAAGAAGAAAAAAGTAGACAGACCGTTTGATGTCGTGTTGGTAGATACTGCTGAATATTTAGAGTATGTCACTATCTTGGATCAGAAAATTCAGGTTTACCGTCTGTTCTATCATGAGCGTTGTCAAATCACTACAAAAACGCTGGAACGATTTCTTTTGCGTAAAAAAGCTGTGAAAACAAATTTTGAAAATCCAGAGCAGATGCTACATATATTTTCACGTGGTTTTTTCTCCAAGCAAAATGGAACGAAACTAAGTGTTAATCATCTAGTCGCTGCACCATCTTTTGAGGGGCAAGTCAGTTATGAAGGGACAAATTACCTTCGTTTGTGTGGCCGATACGGCGAGGATTATCAGACTATTGCGACCTATCAACATAATGTTTTTCTGAGTGGGGAAATGCCTTTAGATCTGTGGCCTGAGTTCAGGGTTTCAGAAGGTTGTTCAATCCGCTACGTTGTTAAAGGTTTTCCAGCTGGAAATTCTCCCATGCAAGAATGGATTTATGATGAAACGAGCTTTGACCGATCTCTGACGTTAGATGTAAATGATTCGTATTATTTGAGTATCAGCATTCAAGCAAAAGGACAAGGAATTGTAAAACTTGGTCCCTGCCACTATCGAGACTCCCATCTAGGCTATGGAGACTTGTTAGTCGGAGGAAAACGAATTAGCGATAAAAATAGAGAAGAACTGATTTATTTCTTCCATCCAGGAGATTTGAAACCACCGTTGAACATCTATTTTTCAGGGTACCGTCCCGCAGAGGGATTCGAGGGATACTGGATGATGAATAATTTGGAATCGCCATTCTTACTAGTAGGGGATCCGCGTTCAGAGGGGGGCGCTTTCTATCTTGGATCGGAGGAGCTGGAACAAAAACTTCTCCAAGTGGTTCATAACTGCTTAGATGAACTTGGTTTTACGAAGGAACAACTGACCTTGTCAGGTTTATCAATGGGGACTTTTGGCGCCCTTTACTATAGTTCTAAGTTGGAACCTCATGCCGTCATTGTCGGAAAACCTCTTGTCAACTTAGGAGATATGGCAGAAAATGAGTCAACTATTCGTCCGGGAGGATTTCCAACGTCACTGGATTTGGTGTACCGCACAATAGGGGAGTTATCAAGTGAAGCTACAGCTCAGCTTAACGAACGTTTCTGGACGGCTTTTGAGTCAGCTGATTTCTCAAGAACAAAATTCATTATCTCCTTTATGTATCAAGATGACTATGATATGTCGGCCTATCCCGATATGCTGGATGAGTTAGGACAGCGAGATTACCGCGTCAGCGTTATCAGTAAGGGATTGACTGGACGACACAACGACGATACACAAGGTATTGTCGAATGGTTCTTTAATCAATATAAAACGCTATTAATGAATAGTTTTGAAAGGGAGTTTAAATCGTGAGATACAAGGAAGAAGTCTATTTTGCTTATTGGGATATCCAAAGCATATCTCAGTATCTATACGGTTCATCTGTCAAACTGTTAGATGGTGGTCATGTTTTGTATGAAAACCAGTTCATGCCTTCGGGGACAGTTATTCATGAATGGCATTCACGGGCAAACTATCAGGCCTTACGCAATACGAGTCAGCTTCCTGAATTGAAACGTGGGCAAAACTATATTTTTGGCAGTCATATAGAAACCATCCCAGAAAATTCAACATACTTAAAAGTTGAATTTATGGATGCTCGAGATGAAGAAATTTCGAATCAGATCATTAAACAGGGAGAGAGAGTCAGCGTATGCGTTCCAGATAATACACAATATTATAAGGTGCAGTTAGTCAGCTCGGGTTGTCATCGCTTCCTTTTTGAAGGGATTTATGTTGCTGAGGAGCAGTTGGCGGATTATACAGTGGATCGCTACTGGATTTCTGATTTGCTTCATCAGGATTCCGAGAAAGAAACGATGTATGTTTGCTTTACTGAACCTGAACTCAATCGAACAGGTTTTATTCCAGAACGTGTTCGTGAACATTTCTCAAATGTATTGATTGTTAATTCGTCTTATAGAGAAGCGCTCCTATACATGGAGGAACGTTTTTACGAAACCTTGCTTGAAACGATTGAAGAATTAGCGCAAGAGCATCTTTTTGAAAAAGTGGCTTTTGTTGGTTATGGAGCGATTTCTAATATTGCGGCCTTGCATTACTCCAAACAATTTGGAAATTCATACGCTCTTGTGACGGATGAGTTTTTAAGCGAACTAGACTATCAACGCTTGCTGGAACGTTACCGTAATCGAGTAAATCCGCCTATTTTTAAAGAATTATTGCTACAGCAATTTAATCCGACAAAAGTTAAGGAATATGCGGACTTGAAGACTAGACCACGTGAACTAGCAAACATTGAATATTTATTAGATAAGTCATTTTTACTTCAAGCGATTGACTTGGAAAAGATTGAAGAGTGGATGAGAGAGAATGAAAACTAAACGATTCAATTTGACCAACTCCTATAAACTAATGCGTTACAAAAAGATTTTGGAGAAGGTTAATAAACTATCTGATAGTTATGCAGCTATGTCAAATGAGAAACTGCAAGCTCAGACAAAATGGTTTAAAGAACGCCTTTCTGGAGGAGAAAGTTTGCAGTCCATTTTGCCGGAAGCGTATGCAACCATTCGTGAGGCAGCCAAGCGTGTATTAGGATTATATCCTTATGATGTTCAGGTTTTAGGGGCCTTGGTTATGCAAGACAATCAGATTGCAGAAATGAGAACAGGGGAAGGAAAAACCTTGACAGCTATCCTTCCTTTATACCTAAATGCTTTGACGGAAAAAAGTACAATCCTAGTCACGGCCAATGAATATTTGGCAGCGCGTGATGCTAAACAAATGGCACCCGTTTTTCGATTTTTAGGAATGACAGTTGGGGTTGGTGTCTCGGACGATCCGACAAAAAAACTTAAAATTCCTCAAAAACAACAAATCTATAAGAATGATATTGTCTATACAACACATAGTGCGTTAGGGTTTGATTACCTAGAAGAAAACTTGGCGACATCTCAATCAAAGAAATTTTTGCCCAAATTTTATTTTTGTTTGGTCGATGAAGTAGATGCAGCCTTGCTAGATAGTGCGCAGATGCCTCTAATCATTTCAGGTTCTCCTCGGGTTCAATCCAACCTCTTTCTCTCGTGTGATGAATTTGTAAAAACTCTAAAAGAAGGGGAAGATTTTAATTTAGACTCCACTCGGACGTCTGTATGGTTGACGAGAAAAGGAGTAAAGGAAGCAGAGGTTTATTTCCGCGTTCAGAATGCCTATGATCCAGATAATTACCAGCTCATTCGTCAAATTAACCTAGCTTTGAGAGCTAACCACTTATTTGAAAAAGATCGTCAGTACACAGTGGATAATGGCGAAGTTAAACTGATGGATGAGGCGACAGGACGTCTCTTGGAAGGAAATAAACTCCAATCAGGACTGCACCAAGCACTAGAAGCCAGAGAACGTGTGAAAATCACATTGGAAACGCGTTCGATGGCCTCTATTACCTATCAAAATTTATTTAGAATGTTTCCCAAATTAGCAGGGATGACGGGTACTGGTAAAGTTTGTGAGGATGAGTTCAGAGACGTTTACGACTTGGGAGTCGTAGTTGTTCCTACGCGAAAACCCAATTTACGAATTGATTATCCAGATGAAATCTATCTTACGATTCCTCAAAAATTATATGCTTCATTGGAGTATATCAAAAAATTACATAAAAAAGGTCAGCCAGTTTTAATTGCGACAGGATCAGTTGGCATGTCTGAGATTTATTCTATGCTCTTACTCCAAGAGGGAATCGCCCATAATGTGTTGAACGCCCATAATGCAGCGAAAGAGGCTGAGATGATCGCCCTGGCTGGTAGACGTTCTGCAGTGACGGTAGCAACATCAATGGCAGGTCGTGGAACAGATATTATCTTGGAAGAAGGGGTTGCTGAGTTGGGTGGACTTGCTGTTGTTGGAACAGAGAGAATGTCCAGTGAGCGAGTGGATTTGCAGCTTCGCGGTCGTGCCGGACGACAAGGCGCTCCAGGGTTGAGCAAATTCTTTATTTCTCTTGAGGATGATCTTATTTCTAAGTCTGGTAGCAAATGGATTAGTGAGTACTATCACAAAGAAATTGCAAAACCAGAGGAAAAACAAAAGATTCATTTGACCTCTCGTCGTATTAGACATGCGGTTGAAGAGGCTCAGAAGAATAGTGATAACGCGTCAGCGGCTTCCAGACGTTCAACGGAACGATATGATGAAAGTATCCGTATTCAGCGACAGATTATCTACAATAAGCGTAATAAGCTCATCTCTCATCCAGACTTTGATTTGACTTATTTCTTGTCTATCCTATCGGATGCAGTGGATATTTATACAAGTAAAACACCGTTTAAAGAGCGGGCGGATTTATTTCGCTTTGTTTTGGATAACATTAGTTATTACTGCGAGGATATTCCAGATGATCTAGATGTCACGGATTTACGGCAAGTTAAAAAGTTTTTATCTGACCTCCTTGTTTCAGAATACCAGCAGAAAAAAGATAAAATCAAGGATTCAGAGTTGTTCAATCAATTTCAACGAACTGTCGTTTTGAGAGCGATAGATGACTGTTGGGTTGAGCAAGTTGACTATTTACAGCAATTTCAAGGTTTGGTGTCTAGTCAAGGGTATGCCCAAAAAAATCCTGTCTTTGAGTTTCATAAAGAAGCTTTTAAATCATACAAAAGAATGAATGCAGATATAAATCTAAACATTATAAAAAACATGGCATTGAGTTACATTAATATTAAGCCTTCTGGGAAGTTAGAAGTTTTCTTTGGCTAATACTTTGACAGATTCTGTTGTAGACTTTATAATGATGATATAACTGTATTTTTGGAGAAAATCATATTATGAGCAAAAATAATAACGAAGAGCTAAAGGGATTTAAACGTTTGATATCAAAGTTTAAGCAAAAGGGTAGGGAAGATAGTGATTACCGTAGCCTGGATGCAACTAAATCAAAGCCCGTCAGTCGAAAACTCAAAGAGCAAAAGGAAATTATTCTGAGTGCTAGTGAAGATCTTGAGTTACCAACAGAATCAGTTTCTGTCATGGAAGCCTTAGAAGACTTTCAGGAAAGGAACAGTTTGGGAGTGGCTGACTTGATAAGGAATGTTAGTCAGAGCTTGTCAACTAGCGCTTTAGCTTCCCTCAGCCTTTCTGTCGCAGATTCGTACAGTGAGTCGTTTAGCCAGAGTATATCAGCAAAAGGATTCTCGCTTCGAGAGTCCATGTCTGAGAACTACTCATTAGTGGTCTCTTCTTCAGAATCTGAATTTGAGTCCCTTTCCTTGGTTGATAGCCTCTCTGTTTCTGAGCATTTGACAGGGGAGTCCCTTTGTCAGGATACGGATGCATTCTCTTTGAGTGAAAGTATTGCATACTCCGAGTCCCTTTCTTATGATCAAAATCCTAGTGTCTCCGAGTCCCTTTCCTTGAGTGAATCGGAACAAGCCAGTCAGAGTGTCTCCGAGTCTGAGTTCTATAGCCTGAGTCAGAGTGAGTGGGAATCTATATCCGAATCCCAAAGTCACTCAGAATCAGAGTGGTCGAGTTCTTCCGAATCAGAACAAGCAAGTCAGAGTATTTCCGAGTCAGAGTTCTATAGCTTAAGTCAGAGTGAGTGGGAATCCATATCCGAATCCCAAAGTCACTCAGAATCAGAGTGGTCGAGTTCTTCCGAATCGGAACAAGCGAGTCAGAGTGTCTCCGAGTCTGAGTTCTATAGCCTGAGTCAGAGTGAGTGGGAATCGATTTCCGAATCCCAAAGCTCTTCAGAATCAGAGTGGTGGAGTTATTCCGAATCAGAACAAGCGAGTCAGAATGTCTCAGAGTCGGAGTTCTATAGCCTGAGCCAGAGTGAATGGGAATCCATATCTGAATCCCAAAGTCACTCAGAATCAGAGTGGTGGAGCTCTTCCGAATCAGAGCAAGCGAGCCAGAGTGTTTCCGAGTCCGAGTTCGATAGCCTAAGCCAGAGTGAGTGGGAATCGATTTCTGAATCTCAAAGCCACTCAGAATCAGAGTGGTGGAGTTCTTCCGAATCGGAACAAGCGAGTCAGAGTGTTTCCGAGTCTGAGTTCTATAGCCTAAGCCAGAGCGAGTGGGAATCCATATCCGAATCCCAAAGCCACTCAGAATCAGAGTGGTGGAGCTATTCCGAGTCCGAGTTCTATAGCCTGAGCCAGAGTGAGTGGGAATCCGTTTCGGAATCTCAAAGCCACTCAGAATCAGAGTGGTGGATCTATTCCGAATCAGAACAAGCAAGTCAGAGTGTCTCTGAGTCCGAGTTCTATAGCCTGAGTCAGAGTGAGTGGGAATCCATATCCGAATCCCAAAGCTCTTCAGAATCAGAGTGGTGGAGCTATTCCGAATCGGAACAAGCGAGTCAGAGTATCTCTGAGTCCGAGTTCTATAGCTTGAGTCAGAGTGAATGGGAATCCATATCCGAATCCCAAAGCTCTTCAGAATCAGAGTGGTGGAGTTTTTCCGAATCGGAGCAAGCAAGTCAGAGTGTCTCCGAGTCTGAGTTTTATAGCTTGAGTCAGAGTGAATGGGAATCGATTTCCGAATCTCAAAGTCACTCAGAATCAGAGTGGTGGAGCTATTCCGAATCAGAACAAGCAAGTCAGAGTGTTTCCGAGTCTGAGTTCTATAGCCTAAGCCAGAGCGAATGGGAATCGATTTCCGAATCTCATTCCTTGAGTGAGATGATTTCTCATCTACTTTCTGAGTCCGAGTCGTTAAGTTTGAGCGAAATCCTCTATCTCAGTGAGTCCGAATCCTTAAGTCAAAGTCAACAAATATCTGAATCTTTAAGTCAAAGTCAGAGTGTAGCTGATTCGGTGAGTTTCAGGAAAGCATCCCTATCTCAATCCTATAGTATGTTAGAATCAGAATTTGGTTCCTATAGACAGAGTGTGGCGGAGACAGAAGTATTCGCGCATGACCTGCATGCTTCGGAGCGCCTGTATAAGAGCCTCTCTGAACTGGATATGAGCCCTCTAACTCACCAGCAAAAAGTGCAAGAAGTGATGACACCTGAAATTTCTGAAGAAGAATTGTCTCAAGCACATATTGCTGAGGAGCAACAGGAGCTTGAAAATAGAGAAGAATCAATAAAGAATATAGATTTGCAAGACTCTCTGAAACATCTGTCTCACTATTCAGAATCAAATGGTACAAATTTAAGGATGACAGAACGCCAACTCTACCACCTACTCAAACCAGGTTCGCAGCCCCTAGCACGTGACTTAAGAAATGTTGCAAGTGAATTGTCTGGTTTGGCTGCTATTACTCAAAAAAAGGAAGATGAGAAATCATCCTAAATAGAACTTGCAATCATTAAATAGAAATAATAAAAATTAAAAGGAGTCGCTATGATTAGAAATATGATGTCAAATAGTAACAAAGGTTTGGGTACTACAGATGTACTACCAGTTGACCAATCTCGGATAGAAGTTTTGAATGGAACAGTTGACTATAAAAATGTACCTTTAGGATCTTATGATATCCTAGGGAGATTTGCTTCAGTAGCTCAGAGAGATTATACGGAAGAGCTGAATTTAATTCAATCAATGGGTTTTAATGCCTATAGAATCTCGATTTCTTGGGCACGCATCTTTCCAAATGGTGAAGAGCTGCAGCCGAGTGAAGAGGGGTTGAAATATTATGAAGCAATCATCGATGACGTATTAGAAAAAGATATCGAACCGATTGTGACCTTGAGTCACTTTGACCTTCCGCTGAATCTATACGAAAAATATGGAGCTTGGAAAAGCCGCAAGATGATTGAACTCTTTGAGCGTTATGCAGAAGCGGTCTTTCAGTACTTTAAGGACAAAGTGAAGTATTGGATTACCTTCAATGAGTTCAACGTTTTGCACCATTTGCCGTTTCTTGGTGGAGGATTGTCTTTTGGAGCAGATGACAATCAAGAACAGGTGATTTGGCAAGCAGCTCATTATCAATTAGTTGCTTCTGCACGTGCAATCAAGCTCGGAAAAACAATCAACCCAGAGTTTCAGTTTGGTGGGATGATGGTTGTTAGTAAAAACTACAGTCAGCAAACTGAAAATGCTATTGATGTAATGGAAGCAGAAGTCAAAGATAGGGAAAATTATTTGTTTACAGACGTGCAAGTTCGTGGATACTACCCAAATCACTTTTTGCGTCGTTTAGAACGTGATCAAATCGCCTTGGATATTGAAAACGACGACCTCTTTGTTCTAAGAGATGGGAAAATTGACTTTGTCAGCTTCAGTTATTATGCATCAAGCAATTCCCAAGAAGTTTTTATCAACAAATATGCAAATAATGGTCAAAATCAAAATCGCATAGATTCTGTGGGACTTCGTCTCGTGATGAACAATCTTTATGATCGTTACCAAAAACCACTCTTCGTCGTGGAAGATGATGTGGTCTTGGATGATTCAAATAGTGTAGCAACTGAAGAATTGAAAACAAACATCCAAGAAATCGTGAAAACAGTCGAGTATGATGGTGTGGAATTACTTGGCTATACACCACTTACTTGGACGGAACTAAATTTTTAAAATAGGAAGTAATAACTGAATTTCTTCTACCCTAGAAGTAGTGTTCGTATTTTTACTTTTGAAAATGTCTGATCTATCAATCAGACATTTTTTTAGAAATAGATGGACTTTAAGCTAAGTTCGGGTTTTGCTTGATAGTGCCTCAGAATATTTTCCTTATTTGGAGCTTAGAAAAGAATGGCAATTTACGCTATTTTATGCTACAATGGGGAGTAGTGGTGTAAATCAGAATAAGTAAGGAATAGAGGGAGCAAAATGAGACTGAAGAAAACATTGTTCGGTAACTACCGTGCTAAGGAAGTCGAAGATTGTATCGAAGCATTAGAGGAAGGGTTCGATCGTGAAATTCAAAAGAAGAATGAAAAAATCGAGTCCCTACGTAAAAAAATCGACTCTATGAAGAATCAAGAAAAAGAGATTGGTGAAGCAGTCATTTATGCCAAATCTCTTGTTATTGAGGCTCATGATAGGGCTGAAAAAGAAGCTAAAGAAGTTTTAGAAAAAGCACAAAAAGACTACTTGGATACGAGGGAATCTATTCTCGAAGAAATCGATACTCTGACAAAAAAACGGGCAGAGGCTGAGAGATTGTATAATTTACAAAAAGAAAAAATTAAAAATATTATTAGTCGAATTGATGATTTTCTAGAACTGGACGATATCGATGGCAAACCAAAAGATATCAAAAAAATTCAAGAATTACGTAAAGAACTTGATAGACCAGAGGAAGTTGCTAAGGAGAAAGAAGAGGTGGTGCCTGAGGGTGAGAAAATCCATCTCGAACAACCCCTTGCAAAAACAGGAACAGATAGTGCCATCTCTGTCAGCCACATCACTTCACGTCGCGCAAAACCCAAAAAGAAAGACGAAGATAAGTTCGACGATGATAAGGGCAAGAGAATCAAACGTCTTTCGAGAATTAAACGAGATAACTTTTTGTAAGAGGATAATCAAATATGACAATTTATAACATCAATTTGGGGATTGGCTGGGCGAGTAGCGGTGTAGAATATGCGCAGATCTACCGTGCAAAATTGCTTCGTAGTGTTGGCTTAGAAGCGAAGTTCATCTTTATGGATTTTATATCTGCTGATAATATTGAACATTTGACAAAGAATATCGGCTTTGAAGATTCTGAGGTTATCTGGCTTTATCAGCATTTTACAGATGTCAAAATTGCACCGACGACCTATACGCTAGCACAGGTCTTAGCGAGTTTCGATAAAGAGCCCCTCGAAATTATCCGCGACACCGATATGAAGACGATCCGACTAGTATTTGGTGATGGTGATTTTGTGACTTGTTATGCCTGTGATATGGACAAAGAGTTGATTGAGCGCGCTGAAATTGTTTCGCGTGGTTGTTTGATTCAAAAAGAGTACTACACTTATACGAAGAATTTTATCGAGTATTTTAGTCCGATGAATGGTCATGCGCAATTATATCAACGTACCTGGCTCAATGAAGATGGCAGTGTGGCTTATGAAGAAATCATCAATGAAGTCGATGGTAGACAGGAGACGCAAGTCTATCGTTTCCTAAATCATGTTTTCTATTCTAAGCAAGAGTTTGTCGCGCATTTTATGAGAAGTCTGTCTCTGACGGACAAAGATTTATTGATCTTAGACCGAGAGACAGATATTGGTCAAGCTATCTTTGCTAATAAGGGCGCTGCAAAGCTAGTCGTAATCGTTCATGCAGACCACTTTAGTGAAAATCCTGCTGAGAAAGACTATATTTTATGGAATAACTATTATGAGTATCAGTTCGAATATGCTGACGAAGTGGACTATATCATTAACTCGACCGATGCGCAAACGAACCTACTCAAAGAACAATTCGCTCAATATACAACCATCAAACCAAAGGAAATCTTGACTATTCCGGTGGGAAGTTTGGATCAATTGCGTCATCCAGAAGGAGAGCGCAAGCCGTTTGGATTGATTACAGCTTCGCGCTTGGCCAGTGAAAAACATATCGATTGGTTGATTCACTCTGTAGTGAAGGCACATGAGCAATTACCTGAAATCACTTTTGATATCTATGGTACGGGTGGCGAAAGAGCTATGTTGGAGCAGTTGATTCATGAGTTAAATGCAGGAGAGTATATCCGTCTGATGGGGCATCACCACATGGCAGATGTTTATCGAAATTACTCTGCTTACCTCTCTGCCTCCACAAGTGAAGGATTTGGTTTGACCTTGTTAGAGGCGGTTGGTTCTGGTCTGCCAATTATTGGTTTTGATGTACGTTATGGAAATCCAACCTTTATCCGTGATAGGGAAAATGGCTACTTGATTCCTGAGGCGCGTCCAGATGATCTGGATGCAATGACAACGGAATACGCAGAAAAGATTGTCCAGCTATTTACTCAACATTCCCAAGAAGATCTATCCCGTGTGTCCTACGAGGTGGCAGAACCATATCTTGATGAACATATTGCCCAGCGTTGGTATGATCTTGTTCAATCTGCACAGCATCAGTAGGGATTCGAAAAGAAAGGCATAAACACTATGATTTGTTTATTTGAACGCTATGATCAAGCGAGTTTTGATTTGTTACGTTCACTTAAGGCAGCTGGGCTAGACTGCCCTGTTGTCGTGATCCGAGACGATGGCTACCTCGCACCTGATGTTGAGTCGCCTTACAGTTACTTTACTGGAGATGTGGCTTCAGAGGACGATCTACCTCTTTATTTTAACCTTGTTCCAAGGCCTCATTTGTGGGAAATCCGCTCGAGTAATGTTAATGGTGAAATCTTAGATATGGGTAAGAAACGTGCCAATATCTTTTACCGTCAACCAACACACGAACGTCGTGTGCGTGCAGTCGAGTGGTTGGATGATCAAGGCCGTGTACGTGCTGCGGACATTTACAATCGCAAGGGACGTCTCTTTGCACAGATTACCTATGATGATGCCCAACGTCCAACTCATACACGCTACTTTAATCAGGATAACGTGACGGTGATTATGGAAAATCATTTAACAGAGGATATTGTCTTAACTCTTGATGGAAAACGCCATATTTTTAATTCTAAGCAAGAGTTTGTAATCTTTTACTTGCGATATCGTGGATATGATACAGATCGCATTATCTACAACTCTCTAGCAACACCATTTTTAGTAGCTGTTGGTCTGACTCCGAAAGAAGGACGAGCAGAGGATATTCTCTTCTGGCAGGAGCCAATTGGAGAGGAGTTGCCGGGTAACATGAAAGCAGCGATGCAGTTGCCTCATCGCAACATCCGTATCGCAGTACAGGACAAGCAAGTTTATGATAAAATCCTCAAGCTTGCGACACCAAAAGAGAAGAGTTACTTCCGCAATGTTGGTTATCTCTATCAATACCATCGCCTCAATAATATGAATCCAGAAGCTTTGATTCTGACGAATAGTGACCAAATCGAGCAAATTGAGCCACTTTTGACTCAATTACCAAATGTTCATTTCCATATTGGAGCGATTACTGAGATGTCAAGTCGTTTAATGGAATTAAATCGCTATCCGAATATTTCCCTCTATCCTAATATTCGTCCAGCTAAGGTGAATGAGCTCTTTGCTCGCTGTGACTTGTATCTGGATATCAATATCAGTGATGAAATTCTCAATGGTAGTCGAACAGCTTTTGAGAATAATATGCTGATTCTCAGTTTTGAGACGACTTGTCACAATCATCGTTTCGTTGCAGAAAGTCATATTTATCCGGTGGAAAATGTATCAGCCATGGTAGGTAAGATTCAGGGAGTTCTCTCTCTTCCTTCTGAGATGGAGGCTGCCCTTGCTAAGCAAAAACAGGCAGCGAATCAGGCTGATCTGGAAGCCTACAAGGCAATTTTATAAGCTAATAAGACAAGGGCTTGCTTTCGATGAAAGCAAGTTCCTTTCTATCAACAGAAAAGGAGGAGCACATGTCTAACAAGGACAATAGCATTTTACAAGAACATATACGAGAACAGCTAGATAATCGAAAGAAACCCCTAAAAAGGGAGAAGCAAGATTTTAGCATGATTGCCGTGCTGGGCGGAGTTCTCTTTCTCGTAACTCTTTTGGTCACACTACTCATGCAGTTGGGACGCTTTTTTTAGGAACTTTTCTGGATGGAGATGGTCTCCAGAAAAGATGAACCTTGACGATTTGTTCGTCAAGGTTTTTTTGTTCCTGTCTAACTGAACTAGGGTGAAAGGGTGGGGAAAGTAGAGATGTCGAAAAATAATAAAACGCTTTCAATTATTTGAGCCTTAAAAGCGAATTTTAGGTAAAAATTAGGTGTTTTCATTTGTCATTTCGAGTATAATTGCTTGAAAAGGAGGAGCTGTTTTGATAAAATGGAAAATGGTATATACTAGTTAAAAGCAACTGGTATATCCCAGATGGAATCTGCTTTTTCTGAGTCAAAGGGATAAAAACTGAGACTGACTGCGGTTTGATTATCTCTGGTTTTGAGAGGGCAGCGCAACTACGCTTTGTTAATGATCATGAGGTTAACAAAGGGTCGCATTTTGATGAAAAGAAAGGAAACAAATGTTTCGAAGTAAAAAGTTTAACAAAGATTTCGAGATCGTAGATGAGAAAAAGCGTTATAAGCTTTACAAGTCGGGTAAAAACTGGGTAAAAGCCTCGAACTCTCAATTGGATCTCTTCCGTATCGGTGGGATGGGCGAAGTTGTCTCTAGTACCCTGTCAGACACTGAAGAACTTGATCACGCACACCTTAGTTTTAACACGCTAGCGGGTATAGGAGGAATCCTGGCCGCGGGAGCTGCAGGATTTGTGATGACTCAAGAGCAAACTGTTTATGCGGATGAAACATCTGAGTATACAGAAAAGGATAAAACAGTCATCGCAGCTGAACCAAAAGCAGCTGAAACAACTGAAACAAGTACTAACTCAATCATCGCTCAAGCGCAAGCAGAAGTAAAGAAAGCTCAAGCAGAACAAGCATCTGCTTCAGCTTCTGTATCAGTCAGTCAATCTGTTGAGGCTCAAGCGAGTGCGAGTCAGTCAGCTTCAGTCAGTCAATCTGCCTCAGCGAGTCAGTCAGCATCTGCAAGTGCTTCAACATCAGCAAGTGCTTCAACATCAGCAAGTCAGTCAACTGCTCCAGCATCTGAGTCAGCGAGTCAATCAACATCAGCTCCTGTATCAGCTTCAGCAAGTGCCAAAGCATCTGCCTCAGCAAGCTCTACACCATCAGCGTCAGCGAGCGCTCAAGCTTCAACTTCACTAGTTGAGAGCACTAGTGCAACGAGTGGATCAGAAGTACAAGCATCTGTCTCAACTTCTGCCTCAGCATCATTCAATGGCGACACCAAACCTGCAGCTAGCTTAGCATCAAGCAAACTCGGTGATGCTTTGTCTAGTGCAACTCAACTTAGTAGTCAAGTAGTAGCAACTAGCAACAATATCGCAGCTGGTGTGGTAGCAGATAAGAACCAAGCCCAAGGCAAGGATACAACCAAGCAAGCTGAGAAAAACCAAAAGGTTGACAATACTGTAGCGACTGCACCAAAGACAGGGTATTCTGGATTTAGAGCAAATCCGATCGATACTGGTTCAAAAGAGCCATTCTTTCTAAATACTGACCCATATAGTATCAATTCTCCAGAAACAAGTGGTCGTTTAAATAGACAACGGGTCTTTCTGGGACGAGCAGGTGTTCCTTTCTCGGTAACATATTACATGCATAAGTCTCAATTTGATGCGGACGAATATCCTTACGGTTCATATAAGGATAGTGAGTCTGCAGGACTTTCTCCAAGAACAACTCTAGAGACTCGAAACTGGCAAGAAGCACAAGAGAAATATAATATTACCTCGGAAACAGGTCGTGTGGAAGTGGCTCCTGGACGTTATATTCCATATGTAACTTTTAAGAGTGATAATCCAAAACCACTTAGAAGTAGTGTCAATCTGGATGTGACCTTTGATGGACGTAGCTTTCCTCAAACCAGCGTATTCATGAACTTCACTACTTCTCAGTTTAAGGGACCTGCTGTAACGTATGATGCCGAAGGGAAAAAAGAAGCACTGGCTCCTCTTGCAAAATATAAAGTAGGAGATACAGTCAATGAAACCTACTATTTCCATAATGATAAACAGTATAGATATGAGCAAGATGCTAGAAATGCTATTACTTTGTACGCTGGTAATGGTGGTTGGACCAAACCGATGGGCTTGAGGTTTGTTCAAGGAGTGGAAAGACGTGCTGATTTTACCTATGTTCCTAAAGTCACTGTTACGGGGACTGTTAAAACTGAAAATCCTAATTATCTTATCAGACATAATGATGGAGTGGGAGGTAAGGATGCTGAATTCTTTACCTATCTAGGCCGTCCAGAAGAAGTTGTAACCGAGGCTGCGCAGGAGTCAATTATCAACAAGAGCAAAGACTCACTAACTCCTTCCCCTGAACCACTAGTTCCTGAAGTTGAAGTTGGTAAACGAGTTAATGAAACTTTATATGTTCATGATGGTAATAACAAAGGAGACAAGTCTGTTGGTTCTTGGCAAAGTCCTTACCTTGCAGATCAAGCGGTTGAACTGATTCATGGTAAGAAAGAACTAGAAGCACTTGGATTAACAGTTACTACTAAAACCGTTCCATCAGGGGGTGGTAAAACTGGCTATATCCCATCTATCCAAATTTCTGGGACGCCTACTGGAACAGGAACTGTAACACTTAAATATAAGATTACTGACGAAGCAGGACAGCTTAACTTTAAGGACATTCAAATCAATGTTAAAGAAAGCGGATCCCTTAGCCAATCAGCTTCAGCATCAGTATCAGCAAGCCAAAGCGCTTCAGCATCAGTATCAGCAAGCCAAAGCGCCTCAGCGAGTGCTTCACTTAGCGCAGGTCAATCTCACTCAGCAAGTTTGAGTGCTAGCCAGAGTGCCTCAGTCAGCTCATCTCTAAGTGCGAGTCGCTCAGCCTCAGCAAGTGTAAGCTCAAGCCGTTCAGCCAGCGCATCGCTTAGCGCAAGTCGCTCAGCTTCAGCATCAGTAAGCTCAAGTCGTTCAGCCAGTGCTTCAGTGAGTGCATCACTTAGCGCAAGTCGCTCAGCTTCAGCTTCTGTAAGCTCAAGTCGTTCAGCCAGTGCTTCAGCGAGTGCATCACTTAGCGCAAGTCGCTCAGCTTCGGCTTCTGTAAGCTCAAGCCAATCAACTAGCGTATCAGTAAGCTCAAGTCAATCAGCATCAGCGTCTGTAAGTGCAAGCCAATCAGCTAGCGCATCAGTAAGCTCAAGTCAATCGGCTTCAGCATCAGTATCAGCAAGCCAAAGTGCTTCAGCATCTGTATCTGCAAGTCAAAGTGCTTCAGCATCAGTAAGCTCAAGTCAATCGGCTTCAGCGTCTGTAAGTACAAGCCAATCAGCTAGCGCATCAGTAAGTGCTAGTCAATCAGCATCTGTATCAGCAAGCCAATCAGCTTCAGCTTCAGTATCAGCAAGTCAAAGTACTTCAGCATCAGTAAGCTCAAGTCAATCGGCTTCAGCATCTGTATCAGCAAGCCAAAGCGCTTCAGCATCAGTATCTGCAAGTCAAAGTGCTTCAGCGTCAGTAAGTGCAAGCCAATCAGCTAGCGCATCAGTATCTGCAAGCCAAAGCGCTTCAGCATCAGTATCTGCAAGTCAAAGTGCTTCAGCGTCAGTAAGTGCAAGCCAATCAGCAAGCACATCTGTATCAGCCAGCCAAAGTGCCTCAGCTTCAGCATCTGTATCAGCTAGCCAAAGTGCTTCAGCATCAGTATCTGCAAGTCAAAGTGCTTCAGCGTCTGTAAGTGCAAGCCAAAGCGCATCAGCATCAGTATCAGCAAGCATCAGTGCGAGCCAATCAGCATCTGTATCAGCTAGTCAATCAGCATCAAGCTCAGCAAGCGCGAGCCAAAGTGCTTCAGCAAGTGCGAGCGTAAGTGCTTCTGTAAGCTCAAGCCAATCAGCTTCAGCATCAGTAAGTGCAAGTCACTCAGCATCTGTATCAGCTAGCCAATCAGCAAGCGCCTCTGTATCAGCAAGTCAAAGTGCTTCAACATCAGTAAGCGCGAGCCAAAGTGCCTCAGCTTCGGCATCTAACAACCAGAACTCAGCTTCTATCTCAGCAAGCGCGAGCCAGTCTGCGTCAATTAGTGCAAGCCAAAGCGCTTCAGCATCAGTAAGTGCAAGCATCAGTGCAAGCCAATCAGCATCAAGCTCAGCAAGCGCGAGCCAAAGTGCTTCAGCAAGTGCGAGCGTAAGTGCT
>NZ_RJPH01000006.1:0-112908 GCF_003944205.1 Streptococcus oralis subsp. dentisani | reverse complement strand
AATTTATTTGGATTAGTAATAGCTTTTTTTTATGTTTTTATCATTAGTAAAATTTATGAATGGACTTGTAATGCAACTAAAAAAGAAAAATATATTTATAGTCTTTATGTCTTTTTACTACAATTAATATTAGAAGAAATAATGTATTTGCTAGCCTTAGATGGTTACGGTTTGTCTAAATTTTTATTTCCTTTACTCATATTCGGTTACTTTGTTGGATTTCAGAAGTATGATAAGTCTAAGGGAGTTTTTATAAGCCTATTATTTTCTCTCTTATATCATAGTAGTAATAACTTTATATCGGTAACTTTATCATCTATAACAGGAGATGATATTGCATTAGAATATAATAATTATTTTATTATATTTGTACTTATTTTAACCTATTTGGTTATTAAAATTGTCATATCTTATTTCCATTTGGAGTTTAAATATCTTGACAAAGAATATCTCTATTCTTTTTTGAAAAAAGTGCTATATGCATTTATCTTCTTGCATATCGTCTCTTTTATTTCAGATATCGTGAGTACTATTTCTCATTTAAATAGTTTTGGAAGTATTTTATCAACCATTGTTTTTATTTGCTTGTTATTGATTTTCTTTGCAATGAATTCTTATAAGGTTCAAATTGAAAAAGAGATTGCCCTAAAGCAGAAGAAATTTGAACAAAAGCATTTACAGACTTATACTGATGAAATTGTCAAGTTGTATAATGAAATTCGAGGTTTTCGTCATGACTATGCAGGTATGCTTGTCAGCATGCAAATGGCAATTGACAGTGAAGATTTACAGGAAATTGACAGAGTTTACAATGAAGTATTAGTAAAAGCGAATCAAAAACTGCGTTCAGAAAAATATACTTACTTTGATTTGAACAATTTAGAAGATTCAGCTTTACGTAGTTTGATTGCTCAATCCATTGTTTATGCACGAAATAATGATGTAGAGTTTACATTGGAAGTAAAGGATGTTATTACTAGATTGTCAATGGATTTACTTGATCTTGTTCGCATCATGAGTATTCTCTTAAACAATGCTGTTGAAGGAGCCGCGGATAGTTACTTGAAACAAATGGAAGTTGCAGTCATTAAAATGGATTTTGAGACAGTTATAGTCATCCAGAATTCATGTAAAATCACTATGACGCCTTCAGAGGACTTATTTGCCTTAGGTTTCTCTACCAAGGGAAGAAATAGAGGTTTAGGGCTTAATAATGTCAAAGAGATTCTAGATAAATATGACAACATTATGTTAGAAACAGAGATGGAAGACAACACATTTAGACAAATTATTAGATTTAAGAGGGAATTCGAATGAAAGTATTAATTTTAGAAGATGTTATTGAGCATCAAGTGAGACTAGAGAGAATATTGAATGAAATCTCGGAGGAATCAAATATTCCTATTTCTTACAAGACAACAGGAAAAGTTCGTGAGTTTAAGGAATATATCGAAAATGATGAAGTAAATCAGCTTTATTTCCTAGATATCGATATTCACGGAATTGAGAAAAAGGGCTTTGAAGTGGCACAGTTTATCCGTCATCACAATCCTTATGCTATTATTGTCTTTATTACCAGTCGATCTGAATTTGCTACCTTAACGTACAAATACCAGGTATCAGCTCTAGATTTTGTAGACAAAGACATCAATGATGAATTGTTCAAAAAACGTATCGAGCAGAGTATTTTTTACACTAAGAGCATGCTGCTTGAAAACGAAGATGTTGTAGACTATTTTGATTACAACTATAAGGGAAATGATTTGAAAATCCCTTACCATGATATTTTGTATATCGAAACAACAGGTGTTTCTCATAAACTGCGGATTATTGGTAAGAATTTTGCCAAAGAGTTCTATGGAACCATGACAGATATTCAGGAAAAGGACAAACATACCCAGCGATTTTATTCTCCTCATAAATCTTTCCTAATCAATATTGGAAATGTTAGAGAAATTGATCGAAAGAATCTAGAAGTTGTCTTTTATGAAGATCATCGCTGCCCCATCACTCGTTTGAAAGTTCGTAAACTGAAAGATATTCTAGAGAAAAAAACTAAAAAGTGATTGACAATTAGTAAGAAATTGATATAATGGTTATATCTGCTACAGATAGATGGTCCGTTGGTCAAGGGGTTAAGACACCGCCTTTTCACGGCGGTAACACGGGTTCGAATCCCGTACGGACTATTTTATCCGCCATAGCTCAGTTGGTAGTAGCGCATGACTGTTAATCATGATGTCGTAGGTTCGAGTCCTACTGGCGGAGTCAGATAAAAAGAACACCATTGGTGTTCTTTTTTTAGTTTACATCACCTAACATTTTCATAAGGAAGTCTGTCATTTCTTGCGGACTTTCTTTTTTTCCGTGAGCAATCCAAGTCTGGCAAACACCAAATAGGGCATTTGTTAGATAAATGCTACTATATTCTAATTCAATTGGATTGAGTTGTAGTTTCATAAAGCGTTTCTGAAGGTCTGTGCTAAGCATAATGTGAAGCTTATTTCTCAAGAAATTTTGGATTTCTTTTGTACCATTTTCAGATAAGAGTGCAGCCAAAAGTGGCTCAGACTCTAAATATTCAAATACTTCTAAAATAGCATCTCTTTTATGATGGGCATGTTTTTGGAAAATATACTCAAAGGTATGAAAGAGCTTACTTTGGTAATGCTCAATCATATCATACTTATCCTTGTAGTGAGTGTAAAAGCTGGAACGACTAATTCCGGCTTTTTCTGCTAGCTTGACAGTAGAAATTTGATCAAAGGGTTGGTCCATCAATAATTGAACCATGGCATTTTCAATAATTCGTTTTGTTTTTAAACGTTTGTTACTTTCTTTCATAATTCCTCCTTGTATACAAAAATAGACTATATGTCTAAAAAATAATTTTTTACCTTGTAATTTAGATTTTTTGATGTATAATCTATTATATCAAAATTTTAGACAATATGTTTAAAAAAGGAGAAGATATGTTTAAAGAATGGAAAGCAATTTTTAAAAAACCAACCTTTATTATTGTCATGATAGGGATTTCTCTTATTCCAGCTCTGTACAATATCATATTTTTGTCATCAATGTGGGATCCATATGGGCAATTGTCTGACTTACCTGTGGCAGTTGTCAATAATGATAAAGAAGCTTCCTATAACGGTAATACCATGGCTATAGGAAAAGACATGGTGTCAAATTTAAAAGAAAATAAAAGCTTAGATTTTCATTTCGTAGATGAAGATGAAGGAAAGAAGGGATTGGAAGATGGCAATTACTATATGGTAGTGACTTTACCAAGTGATTTATCTGAAAAAGCAGCTTCTATTTTAACGAATCATCCAGAGCAAATGCAAATCGATTATCAGACTTCAAGTGGTCATAGTTTTATTGCTAGCAAGATGAGCGATTCTGCGATGACACAATTGAAGCAGAATGTTTCTACAAATGTAACTGAGACCTATACTAAAGCTTTATTTAACAAGATGGTCGAATTAAAGGATGGTATGAGTCAAGCAGCTTCTGGTAGTGAAAAATTAACTGATGGAGCGAATCAGTTAGTGACAGGAAGTCAAACATTGACTACTAACCTACACTCTTTAGCAGATTCAAGTTTAACATTTTCAAATGGAACGGAGCAGTTTACCAAAGGATTATCTGCTTATGTTTCTGGTGTTGAACAACTTCATCTTGGCTTAGGGACTTTTAATAGTGGTTTAGTTACATATACTGGTGCAGTAAGTAAATTAGATAGCGGATTAGGTCAATTAGCTTCTAAAAGTCCTGAATTAGTAGGAGGAATCAATCAGTTATATACTGGTGTAGAGGCCTATACTGGCGGTGTTTCTCAGCTCAATACTGGTCTTAATCAATTTTCATCTGGTGTTAGTGCCTATACAAATGGAGTGGGAAATCTTGCAACAGGTGCGAATCAGTTATCTAGTCAATCAGCTACACTTCGAATGGGTGTGGAGCAATTAAGTGAAGGGATTCAACAACTTTCTAGCAAGTTAGATGCTTCGTCTGAGCAAAAAGATCAAATTGCTCAATTATCTTCTGGTCTGAATCAGTTAAATCAAGCTATTCAAAATATTGATGTTGGAGATACAAAACAATTAGATTCTGTTTTATCAAGTATAGTATCTCTTTCTAATCAAATGCTAGTAAGTGCTCAGTCTGAAAAAGCAGCTACATTAGCAAATATTCAATCGACAGCAGCTTATCAATCATTGACAAGTGAGCAACAAGCTGAGATAAGCGCTTCTGTATCTCAAAATTCGACTGATAGTATTCAATCGGCTCAGTCAATTATAGCTTTAGTACAAGGTTTACAGGGAAGTTTAGAAAACTTACAAAATCAATCTTCAAATCTTTCGACATTAAAAAATCAAGCCAATCAAGTATTACCTATTGCTTCTACTTCTTTGACAGGATTGTCAAGTGGATTAACAGAAATACAGGGAGCAGTGACGAGTAAATTAGTTCCTGCTAGTCAGTCGATTACATCAGGTGTAAATGCATATACTGCAGGTGTTGATAAAGTTTCTCAGGGCGCAAGTCAACTAAGTGAAAAAAACTCCACCTTGACAGGTAGTTTGGATCAACTAGTTTCAGGCTCAAATACCTTGACACAAAAATCGTCTAGCTTGACAGCAGGAGTTGGTCAATTAGTTGAAAAAACTCCAGAATTAGTATCTGGCATTGAAAAATTATCAACTGGCTCCAATCAATTGAATCAAAAGAGTCAAGAATTGATAGCAGGAGTTGATAAATTACAATCCGGATCTGGGCAATTAGCAGACAAATCCAGTCAGTTACTTTCAGGTGCTTCTCAATTAGAGAATGGAGCTAATAAATTGGCAGATGGTGCTGGAAAATTAGCAGAAGGTGGAACAACCTTAACCTCTAGTCTTGAAGATTTACAGACGGGAGTTGATTCATTAGGACAAGGATTAGGCAATGCTAATAATCAACTCAAATCAGCTTCAACAGAATCTAAAAATGCAGAAACATTATCTGAACCTCTACTTCTCTCAAAAACAGATAATGACCAAGTTCCTGTAAATGGGATTGCTATGGCTCCTTATATGATATCAGTTGCTCTTTTTGTTGCTGCTATATCTACCAATATGATTTTTGCTAAGTTGCCTTCTGGACGTCATCCAGAGAGTCGTTGGGCTTGGTTGAAGTCTCGCTCTGAAATAAATGGTATTATAGCTGTCTTAGCAGGTGTTTTAGTTTATGGAGGTGTCCATCTTATTGGATTGACTGCGAACCATGAGATGAGGACTTTGATTCTAATTATAATCACAAGTTTAGCTTTCATGTCTATGGTGACAGCTTTAACAACTTGGAATAGCCGTATTGGAGCTTTCTTCTCTCTTATTTTACTTTTATTACAGTTAGCATCAAGTGCAGGGACCTATCCCCTTGCTTTGACAAATGATTTCTTCAAAGGTGTCAATCCTTGGTTACCAATGAGTTATTCTGTATCAGGCTTACGACAAACAATCTCTATGACAGGAAATATTCATCATCAAGTGATTTTCCTTATTATAACTCTAGCTTTCTTTACTGCTTTAGGTATGCTAGCTTATCAACCTAAGAAAATGGAAGAAGATTAAAAAGATTGGCCAAGGAATTGGTCAATCTTTTTCTGTCTTAGATAAATTTCGTCTGTGATTATAGATCCCAAAAAGAAGAAGGGCAGTTAGTGAGCAGGCTGCTCCAATAACAAAACCATTGGGGATAAAGGAAAGTGTAATGGTGCCTTTTCCTTTTGGAACATCAACTTTCATAAAACCAGTCTGAGCCTGCTTGATTTCAAGTTTTTTCCCATCTTGGTATGCAGACCAACCTTTGTCATAAGGAATAGTGAAGAAAATAGAGGTATCTTGTTTAACTTCGTATGTAGCAAAGACTTTATTTTTAGAGGTGGATACTTCTACAGGTTGTTCTTTAATTTTTTGGATTGCTTCAGTAAGAGCCTGAGTATCTAAACGATAGAAGGTCGGTGATTCAAATGATACTTGAGAATTTCCAGGAAAACTAACACTGATATCGAAAGTTTTTTGTTCTTCAGTATAACCCAAATTAAAGAAATTAAATGCATTGTCAGTTGTAAAAGTCTTTTTTTCTCCATTGACAATGATGTCAACTTTCTTTTGCTTATCGTTTGTAAAATGAAGATTTGAAAAAGAGAGATAGACTTGACTATTTTGAGGAACCTCAATTTGATAATCAATCTTTGCATCTTCATTCGCAGAACCTGTGATGCTGGTTAAACCATCTGAAGTATCTGTTTTATCATATGCTATTTGGGAGAAGTAATCCAAGTTGAGATTAGCAAGCTGGTTTATAAATAAAGCCTGATTATCTAGAGTGTGATTGTTAAAGTTTACATCTGTGTAAATAGATTGAGTGGCAAAGGCAATGGGTAAAGAGAGTTGATTTTTATATAAGGTTAAATGATCCTTTTGATAAATCTCTTGAAAGCCATACTTATCAAGCGAAGTTTCAGAAATATTGTACTGGATTCCAAATAAACTATCTGCTAAAAGACTATTATTTGCATAACGGAGATTGAGGTTGGTTCCAGAGGATTTGAATCCCAGTTTGTCCAAACTAGTGCTAGCTGAACGATTTCGTACAGACGAAAATTGAGAGATTCCATTGTAGTTAAATTTCATACTGTCATTCCCAGTCTGAATTTGCAGTTTTTCAGTACGTGTAAATGGATTGTCAATTTGGTTTAGAATGGATTCCATAGCAGTGATATCTCTATTATAGGCGCTACGAGAAGCAAAGGCCCATTCTTTAGCTATTCCTTCCATTTGAGATGAAGCATTTAAGCTTATCTCAGCTGTTATAAATAAAGACAAAAGAATTGCAAATAGATTTACAGAGATAAATTTTCTAATGACTGCAAGAAGTAAAAGAGCATAAACCAGGAGAAATTCAAGGGTGAGTAGGATATTCAAATCTGTTAAAAAAGAATAATGTGATTTAAAGTATACAGTAGCCAAAAACCCTGTCAGTACAAGAAAAAGTGAGACAAATAGATTCCAGAGCTTCAGTTCTTTCAGACGATTTAAGACTTCTGCTGCAGTATAAATTAACAGAGTGGAAAAAATCCAAGCATAGCGATGCAAAAACATATTTGGGGTATGCATCCCTTGCCAAAACAAATCAAGTGCCTCTATGTAAAAGCTTGATATTAAAAAAATAAAGAAAATTACATAGGTAAGTTTCACGTGAAACCTTATGGATTTTATTGTGAAAAATAGAATGGTTAAAATAAAAGGAAGCAATCCAACAAAAATCATTGGTATAGCTCCATACTTAGTTGTATCAAAAGATCCAATGAATTGTTTTGCGAAAATATCCAGATACCAGCTACTGTCTGTCTTTAATTTTGTGATGGCAGTTAACTTCTCCCCATGAGTTTGTAAATCAAACAATGTAGGAAGAGTCATGATCAAACTAGCCATTCCTGCTAAAAAGGAGGTAATAACAAAATCAAGAAAAGATGATTTTCGAGTTTTAAAGTCCCAAGAAATTTGACAGAGATACCAAAAAATAAGAAACAATGCTGTCATATATCCAAAATAATAGTTTTGAATAAACAAGATTGACAGACTTGTAAAGTATAGTAGGCGCTTCTTTTCTGTTATAAGCATGTGTAAGCCAGTTATAATTAAAGGAATCAAGATGAAAACATCTAACCAGGTTTTTATCTCTAACTGACTGACAGTGAAGCTCATTAAAGCATAGGAAGTTGATAAGGCCAGTTTTAAAGGCTGAGGGATAGATTGAAATAATTTATTTAAACTAAAGTAGGTTGACAGACCAATCAATCCAAATTTTAAAAGAGTTGTCAGATAAACAGCATCTGGCATATTCGACAGATTAAAAAAGTAAACCTGAGGCGAGAGAAAACTACCCAAGTAATAACTAGATAGAGCATAGAAATTTAGTCCGAGGCCACTTGTAAAGGTGTAAAACAAACTACCATTTCCATGTAGAATATTCCGTAAAGTCACATCAAAAATAACGTATTGATGGAAACCATCTCCTAATAGTGGAGATGTATCGCTATTCCAGTAGATACCTTGAGTTAGGTATACTCCGGTCATAATTACTAAAGGAATGATGAAAGAAACAAAATAGGTCCAATATGTTTTAAAAAATGATTTCATGTTACCTCGTAGAATGATAGAAAACTCAGTTGGCTACCCCAACTGAGTTTTGAAGTCTTATTTAGTCTTTCCAAAGTTCTTTGACTTTTGCTTGTACTTCTGCATTTTCTAGGAATTCATCGTAGGTTTCATCGATACGATCGATGACGCCATTCTTAGACAAAACAATAATATGGTTTGCCAAAGTTTGAATGAACTCGTGGTCATGACTAGCAAAGATGATTGATTCTTTAAAGTTTTTCAATCCATCGTTCAAGCTTGAGATAGATTCCAAATCCAAGTGATTTGTTGGATCATCAAGTACAAGGACGTTTGATTTCAAGAGCATAAGTTTTGAAAGCATAACACGCACTTTTTCTCCCCCTGACAAGACGTTTACAGGTTTGTTAACCTCATCTCCAGAGAAGAGCATACGACCAAGGAAACCACGTAGGAAGGTATTGTCATCTTCTTCTTTACTTGCAAATTGACGCAACCAGTCAAGGATTGACTCTCCCCCTGCAAAATCAGCCGAGTTATCTTTTGGCAAGTAAGAACGGCTAGTAGTAACTCCCCACTTGACAGTTCCTTCATAGTCGATGTCACCCATGATTGCACGAATTAATGCAGTCGTTTGGATGTCATTTTGTCCAATAAGAGCTGTCTTATCACCTGGACGCAAGATGAAATTAATATTGTCTAGGATAGTTTCACCATCAATCTTTACAGTTAGATTTTCTACTGTCAAGAGATCATTACCAATCTCACGTTCTGCTTTAAAGTTGATAAATGGATATTTACGACTAGATGGCACAATCTCTTCTAATTCAATCTTGTCAAGCATTTTTTTACGAGACGTTGCTTGTCTTGACTTAGAAGCGTTGGCAGAGAAGCGAGCAACGAATTCTTGCAATTGCTTAATTTTTTCTTCTGCCTTGGCATTACGGTCTGCTAGCAATTTAGCAGCAAGCTCAGAAGATTCCTTCCAGAAGTCGTAGTTTCCGACATAGAGTTTGATTTTTCCAAAGTCAAGGTCGGCCATATGAGTACACACTTTGTTGAGGAAGTGACGGTCGTGGGATACAACGATAACGGTGTTATCAAAGTCAATCAAGAAATCTTCTAACCAAGTAATAGACTGGATATCAAGACCGTTGGTCGGCTCGTCCAAAAGAAGAACATCAGGTTTACCAAATAAGGCTTTAGCAAGGAGAACCTTCACTTTTTCACCATTGGCCAATTCGCTCATGTTTTGGTAGTGCAATTCTTCTGGAATATTTAGGTTTTGAAGTAATTGAGATGCTTCACTTTCTGCTTCCCAACCTCCAAGTTCGGCAAATTCACCTTCAAGTTCAGCTGCACGAACACCGTCCTCGTCTGAGAAATCTTCCTTCATGTAAATAGCATCTTTTTCTTTCATGATGCTATATAGTTTTTCATTTCCCATGATAACGACATCAATTGCACGTTCATCTTCATAGTCAAAGTGATTTTGACGGAGGACAGAGAGACGTTCATCTGGGCCAAGAGAGATGTGACCAGTTGTAGGTTCGATATCACCAGCCAGAATTTTTAAGAATGTAGACTTCCCAGCACCATTAGCACCAATTAATCCGTATGTATTTCCTTCTGTAAATTTGATGTTGACATTATCAAAAAGTTTGCGATCACTAAAACGTAGTGAAACATCAGATACTGTAAGCAATATTTTTCTCCTATAATATGTAATACATTTATTCTACTAGAAAAGAGAGAAATATTCAAATTTTTATCTGTCAATTTTGTGTCAATTAAGTTTACAGTTTTATTTACAATGAGTTAGTCGTTTGATTTAAATAATTTTCTGTTATTTTAACAAAAAAATGCTATAATTGAAGAGACCATTTCGAAGGAGAAAAAAATGACGAAACCCATTATTTTAACAGGAGATCGCCCAACAGGAAAATTGCATATTGGACATTATGTTGGGAGTCTTAAAAATAGAGTATTACTGCAGGAAGAAGACAAGTATGACATGTTTGTTTTTTTGGCGGACCAACAAGCGTTGACAGATCATGCCAAAGACCCTCAAACGATTGTAGAATCGATTGGGAATGTTGCCTTAGATTATCTAGCAGTTGGATTGGATCCTAGTAAATCGACTATCTTTATTCAAAGTCAAATTCCAGAGTTGGCTGAGCTGTCTATGTACTATATGAATTTGGTTTCACTAGCTCGTTTGGAACGCAATCCTACAGTGAAAACAGAGATTGCTCAGAAAGGGTTTGGAGAAAGTATTCCGACAGGATTTTTGGTTTATCCAATTGCGCAAGCAGCTGATATCACAGCTTTCAAGGCCAATTATGTTCCTGTAGGAACAGACCAAAAACCAATGATTGAGCAAACTCGCGAGATTGTTCGTTCCTTTAATAACGCATATAACTGTGATGTCTTGGTGGAACCGGAAGGTATTTATCCAGAAAATGAGAGAGCAGGGCGTTTGCCTGGTTTAGATGGAAATGCCAAGATGTCTAAATCCCTTAATAATGGTATTTATCTAGCTGATGATGCGGATACCTTGCGTAAAAAAGTCATGAGCATGTATACTGATCCAGACCATATTCGAGTCGAGGATCCAGGTAAGATTGAAGGAAATATGGTTTTCCATTATCTAGATGTTTTTGGTCGTCCTGAAGATGCTCAAGACATTGCAGAGATGAAAGAACACTATCAACGTGGTGGTCTTGGCGATGTGAAGACGAAGCGTTATCTACTTGAAATACTCGAACGTGAACTTGGTCCTATTCGTGAGCGCCGTATCGAATTTGCTAAGGATATGGGTGAAGTGTACAATATGCTTCAAAAAGGTAGTGAAAAAGCTCGTGAGGTTGCAGGGCAAACTCTATCTGAAGTTAAGGGAGCAATGGGACTAAATTATTTTAAATAATAGATAAAATATGAATCGTAAAACTATCTCTTCCATAGAATCACAGGGATAGTTTTTTTATGTTTTCTGTTATAAATATAATTGACAAATTTTCATAGAATGGTATGATAGATACAATACAAAAAGAGTCAAGCTCAAAAAGAAAGAAAAGAGGAAACTTCAATGTCTAATTGGGATACTAAATTTTTAAAAAAAGGTTTTACCTTTGATGATGTATTGCTCATTCCAGCAGAAAGTCATGTGTTGCCTAATGATGCAGATTTAACAACAAAATTGGCAGATAATCTGACTTTAAATATCCCAATTATAACAGCCGCGATGGATACAGTCACAGAAAGTCAAATGGCCATTGCTATTGCTCGTGCAGGTGGTCTTGGAGTAATCCATAAAAATATGTCTATTGCGCAACAGGCAGATGAAGTTCGCAAGGTAAAACGTTCTGAAAATGGTGTTATTATTGATCCATTCTTCTTGACTCCAGAACACACTATTGCTGAAGCGGACGAACTGATGGGACGCTACCGTATCAGTGGTGTTCCAGTTGTGGAAACACTTGAAAATCGTAAATTGGTTGGTATTTTGACAAACCGAGATCTTCGCTTTATTTCAGATTACAATCAGCCAATCTCAAACCACATGACCAGCGAAAATCTTGTTACTGCTCCTGTTGGTACAGATCTTGCAACAGCTGAAAGCATTCTTCAAGAACACCGTATTGAAAAACTTCCTTTGGTAGACGAAGAAGGTCGTCTTTCTGGCTTGATTACTATTAAAGATATTGAAAAAGTGATTGAATTTCCAAATGCAGCAAAGGATGAATTTGGCCGTCTTCTAGTTGCTGGTGCGGTAGGTGTCACTTCAGATACATTTGAACGTGCCGAAGCCCTTTTTGAAGCAGGTGCTGATGCAATTGTTATTGATACTGCGCATGGTCATTCTGCAGGTGTCTTGCGTAAAATTGCTGAGATTCGTGCTCATTTCCCAGATCGCACTTTGATTGCTGGTAATATTGCAACTGCAGAAGGTGCGCGTGCTCTTTATGATGCAGGTGTAGATGTTGTCAAAGTCGGTATCGGACCAGGTTCTATCTGTACTACTCGTGTGATTGCAGGTGTGGGTGTCCCACAAGTGACAGCAATCTATGATGCGGCAGCCGTTGCGCGCGAATATGGAAAAACAATTATTGCTGATGGTGGAATCAAGTATTCTGGAGATATTGTAAAAGCCCTTGCCGCAGGTGGAAATGCAGTTATGCTTGGATCAATGTTTGCTGGAACAGACGAAGCACCAGGTGAAACGGAAATCTTCCAAGGACGTAAATTCAAGACTTACCGTGGTATGGGGTCAATCGCTGCAATGAAGAAAGGTTCAAGTGACCGTTACTTCCAAGGTTCTGTCAATGAAGCGAACAAACTTGTTCCAGAAGGAATTGAAGGTCGCGTAGCCTATAAAGGCGCAGCAGCTGATATTGTTTTCCAAATGATTGGTGGTATTCGCTCTGGTATGGGTTACTGTGGTGCAGCTAACCTTAAAGAATTGCATGACAACGCTCAATTTATTGAAATGTCTGGGGCTGGCCTGAAAGAAAGCCATCCTCATGATGTACAAATCACTAATGAGGCGCCAAACTACTCTATGTAAGAAGTAAAAAAGAACTCCTGAATTTCAGGAGTTCTTTTTGTTTACAAAGTTGTCAATTTGGGTTTACAGATACTTTACCACTTTGGATATTGAAGATACTAAGATTTTCTGGCAAATTTTGCAAGTGGTCTAAACTTGTTGTTGTGATAAAGGTTTGGATAGATTGTGAAATCGTTTCTAATAATTTTAGTTGTCTAGTGTTGTCAAGTTCGCTCATAACATCGTCAAGTAGTAGTATCGGAGACTCGTTGGTAATACTTTCCATTAACTCTATTTCTGCTAATTTTATAGAGAGTACAAGACTACGATGTTGACCTTGACTTCCAAAACTAGCATCTATACCATTGATATAGAAAGTAATGTCATCTCGATGAGGGCCGACACCAGTATTCTTTTTATATAAATCTCTTGATCTACTTTTTTCTAAAGCCGTTTTAAAAGAATCCATTAACAGTTCTTCATTAGTAAAGTTGACAGATGATTGATAAGATATTGACAACTCTTCTAATTGATTTGAGATTTCTAAGTGTTTTTTTTGACCAAATTTCTCTAAATCTTTAATGAATTTTATTCGATGCTTTATAACGCGACAACCATACTCTACTAACTGATCATCTAAGACTGACAGAAATGTTTCGTCAATCTTTTGACTGGATTTTAGGTAAGTGTTTCTCTGCTTGAGTATATGGTTGTAGTTTGACAGGTCTGACAAGTAGATTGGTTTAATTTGTCCCAGTTCGATGTCTATAAATTTTCGACGAACGGAGGGCGCTCCTTTAATTAACTGGAGATCTTCAGGTGCGAAGAGAACCACATTCATATGTCCGATGTAGTCTGAGAGGCGAGCTTGTTTTAAGTGATTGACTTTAGTCACACGCCCTTTTGGTGTTAAATCAATTTCTAGAGGTATAGAACCTGTTTTTTTCTGTAGCAAGCCAGAAAGATGGAGTTGTTCTTCATCAAAATGAATAAGATTTCTATCTGTTCGAGTACGATGACTGCGTGTTAAGGCCAAGAAATAGATTGCTTCTAGAATATTGGTCTTTCCTTGCGCATTTTGGCCTAAAAAGACGTTTAATTTTGGATTAAAATCAATTTTTGCCTCTTTGTAATTTCGAAAGGTCTTAATTGTTAAATGTTGAAGCCACATAGTTATCTTCCTGGAAAACGTGGAGCTTGTTTGGCTTTAGGTGATGAAGTAGTTTTTTGTTTTTCTTTCTTTACACCCTTGTTCATCTCTTTGACAAGTTTAGCAATCCGCTCTTTTTCAATCTTATCTGCTTGGTATTCTTCTTGCTCTTTTAAACTTGGTTGTGTCAAGGTGATATCAATTTTTAAATCAGGGATATCAATCGTATCTCCAATACGGATTTTTTTCCCACGTCTACTTTCTAATTCACCATTAAAGTAAACTTGATGCTCCATTAAAAAGGATTTGATAGCACCGCCGCTTTGTATAATTCCAAGCTCTTTTAGGAGGGCTTGGAGCGTAATAAATTCTTCAAATAATTTGTATTCCATAATTCACCTCAATCTAAGGTATTATACCATATTTTCCCTGAAATAACTGAAGGAAAGTCAGTCAAAATGAAAACGATTTTACTTTTGAAAGCTATAAAGAGAACAAGAAAAATTTTGATTTTCGTGGTATAATAGAACTCTATATGTAAGGAGGTAAGGTATGGAGTTGGTGCCTGGAATTTCAGCACATTTTGTTCAATCCAAAAAGTTTAAAACAAATAAAATCACTATTCGTTTTACTGCTTCCTTATCTCTTGAGACAATAGCAGGACGCATGTTAAGTGCAAGTATGTTGGAAACTGCCAATAAAGCTCACCCAACATCTCAAGCTTTTCGCAGATACTTGGCAAGTTTATATGGAACAGATATTTCTACGAGTGCTTATCGTAGGGGACAGGTACATATTCTTGACCTAACATTTACCTATGTGAGGGATGATTTTTTAAGTAAAAAGAATGTCTTGACTTCTCAAATATTTGAATTGGTGAAACAGACTTTATTTTCCCCCTTAGCTCAAGATGGTGCTTTTGAGCCAGCCTTATTTGAAATTGAAAGAAAACAGTTATTGGCTAGTTTGGCTACTGATATGGATGATTCATTTTATTTTGCTCATAAGGAATTGGATAACTTGTTCTTTCATGATGAACGTCTTCAATTGAGATATAGTGATTTACGAAATCGCATTTCAAATGAGTCTCCGGGAAGTAGCTACACTTGCTTTCAAGATGCTCTCAACAAAGATCGGATTGATTTCTTTTTCTTAGGTGATTTTAATGAAGTTGAAGTGGAGGAGTGGTTGAGATCATTCTCCTTTACAGGGCGTCAAATCGATGTCAAGCCTCAGTACCAACAACCATATTCAAATGTCCTTCGGGAAGGAATGATTCGTAAGAATGTGGGCCAATCCGTTTTGGAATTGGCTTACCATTGTTCTACGAGCTATGGAGACAAGCATCATTTAGCCATGGTAGTAATGAATGGTCTGTTAGGTGGTTTTGCTCACTCTAAGCTTTTTACAAATGTTCGGGAAAATGCTGGTCTAGCCTACACTATCTCCAGTCAATTGGATTTATTTAGTGGTCAATTGAGGATGTATGCTGGCATTGATCGGGAAAAGCGCAATCAAGCCAGAAAATTGATGAATCATCAATTACTTGAACTAAAGAAAGGTAATTTTACAGATTTGGAGATTGAACAGACTAAGGAGATGATTCGCAGAACCTTATTGCTTGCGCAAGATAGTCAGAGCTCACTAATCGAGCGAGTTTACTTGAATAGTTTGTTAGGGAAATCTACATCAGATTTTGACAATTGGATTGAAAAATTAAATCAAGTTGATAAAGAAGCTATCTGCAAAGCAGCAAATAGTGTTCGGTTACAAGCGATATACTTTATGGAAGGAATAGAATGATACCAGTTACCTTTGAAGAAAAATACTATCCTGCCATAAAGGAGACGGTTTATCAGACTCGTCTATCAAATGGATTGACAGTGTCTCTCCTTCCTAAGAAACAATTTAATGAAGTTTACGGAGTTGTAACAGTTCGAATTGGATCAGTAGACACAAGCTTTACACTATCTAAAAAAGGTTTACAGTGTTATCCAGCTGGAATTGCACATTTTCTTGAACATAAACTATTTGAGAGAGAAAATGCTGAAGATATTATGGAGTCTTTTACACGCTTGGGAGCTGATAGCAATGCTTTTACGAGTTTTACAAAGACGAGCTATTTGTTTTCAACAATAGATCATTTATCAGAAAATTTGGATTTGCTTGAGGAGTTGGTAACAGTTGCTCATTTTACAGAAGAGTCAGTTGAGCGAGAGAGGGAAATTATCCAACAGGAACGTGAGATGTACCAAGATGATCCAGATTCGCGTCTGTTTTTTGCAACATTAGCAAATCTTTATCCCAATACTCCTCTGGCAGCAGATATTGTTGGAAGTGAAAAGTCAATTAACAATATCCAGCTAAATGACTTAAAAAATAACTTTACAGCCTTTTACAAACCTGTAAATATGTCTTTGTTTTTAGTTGGGAATTTTGATGTAGATACAGTTGAGAACTATTTTTTGCAAAAGAAACTTAGAAACTTGGAAGAAATGGTAGTAAGGAAGGAGAAGCTTACTTTACAAGCTGTCAAAGAAACAGATAACCTTCGGATGGAAGTCTCTTCACCAAAACTTGCTGTTGGAATTAGGGGAGCAGGTGAGGTGGCAGCAGAAGATTGCTACCGTTATAATATTTTGCTAAAATTATTGTTTACGATGATGTTTGGTTGGACTTCTGAGCGATTTCAAAAGTTATATGAGAATGGGAAGTTAGATGCGTCATTGTCACTTGAGGTTGAAGTCAACAGTCGCTTTCATTTTGTGATATTGACAATGGACACGAAAGAGCCTGTTTCTCTGTCGCATCAATTTCGTAAAGCGATTCGTCAGTTTAGTAGTGATGCGGATATTACCGAGGAGCATTTAGATCTTGTTAAGAGTGAGATATTTGGTGAGTTTTTCAGTAGCATGAACTCTTTGGAATTTATTGCAACTCAATACGATCCGATGGATCGCGGAGAAACAATTTTTGATTTTCCAAAAATTTTACAGGAAATTACTTTGGAGGATGTTCTAGAAGCTGGACATCGTTTGATTGATAATGGTGATCTAGTTGATTTCACAATCTTTCCAGCTTAAAAGATGACTAATACTAGAAAGAAGGAATGGTACGTATGAGAAAAAAAACAATTGGTGAGGTTCTGCGTCTAGCCAGAATTAACCAGGGATTGAGTATAGAAGAACTGCAGGCAAAAACGGATATTCAGATGAATTTATTAGAGGCTATGGAGGCTGATGATTTTGATCAACTTCCTAGTCCATTTTATGCTCGTTCTTTTTTGAGAAAATATGCCTGGGCGGTTGAATTGGACGAGCGAATCATTTTGGATGCCTATGATTCGGGAAGCATGATTACCTACGAAGAGGTAGATGTTGATGAAGAAGACTTGTCTGGTCGTAGACGATCAAATAAGAAAAAAACGTCTTATCTCCCCTTGTTTTATTTCGTTCTATTTGCTTTGTCGATTTTAATTTTTGTGACTTATTATGTTTGGAATTATATCCAGACTCAACCAACGCGTCCTTCTTCGCCTAATTATAGTGTTGTGAGCTCAACTAGTTCCACAACCTCAACTAGTTCATCTTCTAGTAGTCAGACGTCTAGCCCATCTTCTACTACGGAATCAACTATTACAGTGTCAGGCGAAGGAAACCGCATTGAAGCTCGGTATAAAACGAGTAAGGAAACAGCTACGGTTCAGCTGGCAGTTTCGGATGTAACTAGCTGGGTTAGTGTTTCAGGAAGCGAGCTAGAGGGTGGTGTGACACTATCCGCAGACAATAAAAATGCAAAAACAACAGTTTCAACTAAGAATCCCGTTACTATCACCTTAGGTGTAGTGAAGGGAGTTACTGTGACTGTAGATAATCAAACAGTTGATACTTCCAAGTTGACGACTCAGACTGGAACTGTAACACTTACATTCACTACAGACTAAGGAAGAAACAATGAAAAAAGAACAAATCCCTAATGTATTAACAATTGGTAGAATTCTCTTTATACCTCTCTTTATTCTTATTTTGACTTTGGGCCATTCACAAGGCAGTCACTTGCTGGCAGCAATCATCTTTGCAGTTGCTAGTATAACGGATTATCTCGATGGCTATCTTGCTCGTAAATGGAATGTAGTCAGCAACTTTGGAAAGTTTGCAGATCCGATGGCGGATAAGTTGCTGGTTATGTCAGCTTTTATCATGTTGATTGAGTTAGGTATGGCTCCAGCTTGGGTTGTTGCTATTATCATCTGTCGTGAACTTGCGGTGACAGGCTTGCGTTTGTTGCTTGTTGAGACGGGAGGGACAGTTCTAGCAGCAGCGATGCCAGGGAAAATTAAGACCTTTAGTCAAATGTTTGCCATTATCTTTTTGCTCTTACATTGGAATTTAATTGGGCAACTGTTGCTTTATATAGCTTTGTTTTTCACTATCTACTCTGGTTATGATTATTTCAAGGGTAGCGCTTATGTATTCAAAGGGACATTTGGTTCGAAATGAAATCGATTATTGAAGTAAAAGATCTGTCTTTTCGTTATAAGGAAGACCAGGAACATTATGACGTTAATAATGTCTCGTTTCACGTGAAACGTGGAGAATGGCTTTCGATTGTAGGCCATAATGGGAGTGGAAAATCAACAACTATCCGTTTGATTGATGGCTTGCTTGAAGCAGAGTCTGGAGAAATCTGGATAGATGGTCAACTGCTGTCCTCTGAGAACGTTTGGGACTTGCGTCGTCAAATTGGTATGGTTTTTCAAAATCCAGATAACCAATTTGTGGGGGCGACTGTTGAAGATGATGTTGCCTTTGGCCTAGAAAATCAGGGACTTCCTCGTGAAGAAATGAAAAAGAGAGTGGCTGAATCTTTGGAGTTGGTAGGTATGCTGGACTTTAAGAAGAGAGAACCAGCTCGTTTGTCTGGTGGACAAAAACAACGGGTGGCTATTGCAGGAGTTGTTGCCTTGAGACCAGCTATTTTGATTCTGGACGAGGCTACAAGTATGTTGGATCCTGAGGGGCGCAGAGAACTGATTCAGACAGTTCAAGAGATTCGAAAATACCACCAGATGACAGTCGTCTCCATTACGCACGATTTGGAAGAAGTTGCGATGAGTGATCGTGTCTTGGTCATGAAAAAAGGCCAAGTGGAGTCAACCAGCAGTCCAAGAGAACTTTTTTCTCGGGATGACCTTGACCAGATAGGGTTAGATGAGCCTTTTACTAATCAATTGAGAGAATCTTTGAGAGAGACTGGTTATCAGTTGCCGGATGGATATTTGACAGAAGGAGAGCTAGAGGACAAGTTATGGGAATTACTCTAGAAAATGTGAGCTTTACCTATCAAGAGGGGACTCCCCTATCTTCATCAGCCTTGACTGATGTTTCCTTGACGATTGAGGACGGCTCCTATACAGCTTTGATAGGACATACAGGTAGTGGGAAATCGACAATCTTACAGCTTTTAAATGGTCTATTGGTTCCAAGTAAGGGTTCTGTTCGAGTTTTCGATACCGTCATTACCTCTACATCAACCAATAAAGAAATTCGTCTGATTAGAAAGCAGGTTGGTCTAGTGTTTCAATTTGCTGAAAATCAGATTTTCGAAGAGACTGTTTTGAA
The DNA here is from genome assembly GCF_003944205.1 of Streptococcus oralis subsp. dentisani. Classification (GTDB taxonomy): domain Bacteria; phylum Bacillota; class Bacilli; order Lactobacillales; family Streptococcaceae; genus Streptococcus; species Streptococcus oralis_BH. The sequence goes on along the minus strand of NZ_RJPH01000006.1, from coordinate 93,423 downwards.
AGATGTTGCGTTTGGACCACAAAATTTTGGAGTTTCTGAGGAAGAATCAAAGAAAATTGCGCGTGAAAAGTTAGCCTTGGTGGGCATCGATGAGTCACTCTTTGAGAGAAGTCCATTTGAACTTTCGGGTGGCCAGATGAGACGTGTGGCTATAGCGGGTATGCTAGCCATGGAGCCAACTGTCTTGGTTTTGGATGAGCCGACAGCAGGGCTAGATCCTCTGGGCAGAAAAGAATTGATGACCCTGTTTAAAAAACTTCACCTTTCTGGAATGACAATTGTTCTGGTAACGCATTTGATGGATGATGTAGCTGAGTATGCTGATCAGGTTTACGTTATGGAAAAGGGGAGCTTAGTCAAAAGTGGTAAACCGAGCGAAGTTTTCCAAGATGTAGCCTTTATGGAAAATGTGCAGTTAGGTGTGCCTAAAATCACAGCCTTTTGCAAACGTTTGGCAGATAGAGGTATAGCTTTTAAAAAACTGCCAATCAAGATAAAGGAGTTTAAGGAGTCGCTAAATGGATAGTATGATTTTAGGGCGTTATATACCAGGAGATTCCATTATTCATCGCTTGGATCCCCGTAGTAAATTGCTTGCTATGATCCTGTTGATTTTGATTGTATTTTGGGCCAATAATCCCCTTGCCAATCTAATTCTTTTTGTAGCGACAGGTATATTTATCGCTTTATCTGGTGTTTCTCTCTCATTTTTCGTTCAGGGATTAAAGTCCATGTTCTTCTTGATTGCCTTTACGACTCTATTTCAACTCTTTTTCATTTCAAGTGGAAATGTCTTATTTGAGTTTTCTTTTATAAGAATAACGGATTATGCTTTGCAACAAGCGGGAATCATTTTCTGTCGTTTTGTGTTGATTATTTTCTTTTCAACCTTGCTGACATTAACGACCATGCCTTTGAGTCTGGCAGCTGCAGTTGAAGCTCTTTTAGCACCGCTGAAACGCGTGAAAGTTCCCGTTCATGAAATTGGTCTCATGTTATCAATGAGTTTGCGTTTTGTTCCAACCTTGATGGATGACACAACGAGAATTATGAATGCTCAGAAAGCTCGTGGAGTTGACTTTGGCGAAGGTAGCATCGTTCAAAAAGTAAAGGCTATGATTCCGATTTTAATTCCTCTTTTTGCTACGAGCTTAAAGCGTGCAGATTCATTGGCAATTGCCATGGAAGCGCGTGGTTATAAGGGAGGAAAGGGTAGAAGTCAGTATAGACAATTGAGATGGAGTCAAAAGGATACACTGGCAATTCTTGTGATTCTGGTGCTGGGATGTCTCTTATTTTTCTTAAAATCTTAGTGGATTCGTAAGATTGATAAAAAATCACAGTAGTAGATCTTTAGTAAAAAGGTAGGAATATGAACCGTTTTAAAAAATCAAAATATCTAATCATCGTTTTTGTCACAGTTCTCGCAGTTTCTGTACTATTAGTGACAACTTATTCAAGTGCTATTGTGACGAAACTAGGAGATGGCATTTCCTTAGTAGATAGAATTGTTCAAAAACCTTTTCAGTGGTTTGATGCTTTCAAATCGGATTTGGGTCATTTGACGCAGACTTACAATGAAAACGAGAGTCTAAAAAAACAGCTCTATCAACTAGAGGTGGAGTCTAATCAATCAGAACGTTTAAAAACAGAAAATGAACAACTACGTCAGTTGCTAGAGATGAAGTCAAAATTGCAGGCTACAAAAACCCTAGCAGCAGATGTGATTATGCGTGCTCCAGTATCTTGGAAGCAAGAGTTAACAATTGATGCGGGAAGTTCAAAAGGAGCTTCTGAAAATATGTTGGTCATTGCAAACGGTGGCTTGGTTGGTAGTGTTTCAAAGGTGGAAGATCATTCAACAACTGTCAATCTTTTAACCAACGCTGAAAACACGGATAAGATCTCTGTTAAAATCCAACATGGTTCTACTGAAATTTACGGAATTATCGTTGGTTATGACAAGGAATCTGAACTGCTTAAAATCAGTCAATTGAATAGTAATAGTGACATCAGTGCTGGAGACAAGGTGACTACAGGTGGGCTAGGAAACTTTAATGTCAAAGATATTCCTGTTGGAGAGATTGTTGGTACAACGCACAGCAGTGACTATCTAACACGAGAGGTAACTGTAAAGTTAAGTGCTGATATCAAAGATCTTCATGTGGTAGAGTTAGTGGGGAATTAGCAATGAGATTGTTAAAACAAATTGGTATTTTCTTTTTACTCCCTTTTGTTGTGCTAATTGATGCTCATATTGGACAACTGGTGGGATCCTTTTTCCCCCACTTTCATTTAGCCAGTCATTTTCTATTTTTGTTTCTCTTATTTGAGACAATCGAAGTATCGGAATATCTCTACCTAGCCTATTGTTTTATAGTGGGTTTGGTTTACGATATCTATTTTTTCCACTTGATTGGAATTGCCACGCTTTTGTTTATCTTGATAGGTGCTTCGCTCCACAAGTTTAACAGCGTGATTTTGACAAATCGTTGGACAAGGATGTTGACCATTATTGTGATCAGTTTTCTGTTTGATATGGGGAGCTATCTTTTGGCTCTTGCCGTGGGACTGACTGTAGATTACATGCCGATATTCATCGTCTATAGCCTTGTCCCATCAATGATTCTGAACTTCTTATGGATTGTCATTTTTCAATTTATTTTTGAAAAAATTTATCTATAAGAAAGAAATATAAATGTAACAAAGGCGTAATATTTATTATGTCTTTTTTTGGTATACTAGTAATGTCTCAAATAGAAGGAGTATCGACAGAATATGAAGAAAAAAATCTTAGCGTCACTTTTGTTAAGTACAGTATTGGTCTCACAAACGGCAGTATTGACAACTGTTCGTGCAGAAACAACTGATGAAAAAATTGCTGCTCAAGATAATAAAATTAGCAGTTTAACAGCGCAACAACAAGAAGCTCAAAAGCAAGTGGATCAAATCCAAGGTCAAGTTTCAACAATTCAAGCAGAGCAAGCAAGCTTGCAAGCTGAAAACGAAAAATTGCAGGCTGAATCTAAAAAACTTGAAGGAGAAATTACAGAGCTTTCTAAAAATATCGTGGCTCGTAATGCTTCTTTAGAAAAACAAGCACGTAGCGCACAGACAAATGGAGCTGCGACTAGCTACATTAATACAATTGTAAACTCAAAATCAATCACAGAAGCCATTTCGCGTGTTGCTGCAATGAGCGAGATTGTATCGGCTAACAACAAAATGTTGGAGCAACAAAAGGCTGATAAAAAAGCAATTTCTGATAAACAAGTAGCCAATAATGAAGCAATCAATACAGTTATTGCTAACCAACAAAAACTGGCTGATGATGCGCAGGCATTGACAACTAAGCAAGCTGAGTTGAAGGTTGCAGAGTTGAATCTTGCTGCTGAGAAAGCTACTGCAGAAGGTGAGAAAGTTAGTTTGCTAGAGCAGAAAGCGGCAGCAGAGGCAGAAGCACGTGCGGCTGCAGAAGCAGAAACAGCTTACAGAGCACGTCAAACAAGCCAACAGCAGTCAGTTGTTGCTTCTGGAAACACAAGTTTCTCTGCTCAAGTACAGGCAACATCAACAACTGACGAGGAAGATTCAAGCTACACTCCGGCACCTGCGCCAGCGCCTGCTAGACAACGTCCAACATACAGCTCAAATGCTTCAAGTTATCCAACTGGTGAATGTACTTGGGGAGCTAAAACATTGGCACCTTGGGCTGGAGATTACTGGGGCAACGGAGCTCAGTGGGCAACAAGTGCAGCCGCAGCAGGATTCCGCACAGGTTCAACTCCACAAGTTGGTGCGATTGCATGTTGGAATGATGGTGGTTATGGACACGTAGCGGTTGTTACAGCAGTTTCATCATCAACTCGTATTCAAGTATCAGAATCAAACTACGGTGGAGATCGTACAATCGGAAACAAACGTGGATGGTTCAACCCAACTACAACTTCTGAAGGTTACGTAACATATATCTATCCAAACTAATGTATAAAACGAAGAGACTCAATCGAGTCTCTTTTAATGTTTTTATCCGAAAGTCCTACTAAAATTCTACTAAATAGCTTGAAAATACTGTTGAAATATGATAGAATAAAACCTGTCGTGTAAACGATAATACTCATTCTTGATGAATTGTGAAACTGTTGCCCCTGGGTCGTTTTGCAAGTTGAAATCTAGAAGAGGAAAAAACAAAAAGGAGAAATACTCATGGCAGTAATTTCAATGAAACAACTTCTTGAGGCTGGTGTACACTTTGGTCACCAAACTCGTCGCTGGAACCCTAAGATGGCTAAGTACATCTTCACTGAGCGTAACGGAATCCACGTTATCGACTTGCAACAAACTGTAAAATACGCTGACCAAGCATACGACTTTATGCGTGACGCAGCAGCTAACGATGCAGTTGTATTGTTCGTTGGTACTAAGAAACAAGCTGCTGACGCTGTTGCTGAAGAAGCTGTACGTTCAGGTCAATACTTCATCAACCACCGTTGGTTGGGTGGAACTCTTACTAACTGGGGAACTATTCAAAAACGTATTGCTCGTTTGAAAGAAATCAAACGTATGGAAGAAGAAGGAATTTTCGACGTTCTTCCTAAGAAAGAAGTTGCACTTCTTAACAAGCAACGTGCACGTCTTGAAAAATTCTTGGGTGGTATCGAAGACATGCCTCGTATCCCAGATGTAATGTACGTAGTTGACCCACATAAAGAGCAAATCGCTGTTAAAGAAGCTAAAAAATTGGGAATCCCAGTTGTAGCGATGGTTGACACAAACACTGATCCAGACGATATCGATGTAATCATCCCAGCTAACGATGACGCTATCCGCGCTGTTAAATTGATCACAGCTAAATTGGCTGACGCTATCATCGAAGGACGCCAAGGAGAAGATGCAGCAGCAGTTGAAGCAGAATTTGCAGCTTCAGAAGCTCAAGCAGACTCAATCGAAGAAATCGTTGAAGTTGTAGAAGGCGATAACGCTTAATTCATACAAATAGTAATTACCTAGGAGGGCGGGGCGTAGCCCGGCTCTCCTATTTTTAAAAAATATAGGAGAATCAAAATGGCAGAAATTACAGCTAAACTTGTAAAAGAGTTGCGTGAAAAATCTGGTGCCGGTGTTATGGACGCTAAAAAAGCGCTTGTAGAAACAGACGGTGATATCGAAAAAGCGATTGAATTGCTTCGTGAAAAAGGTATGGCGAAAGCAGCTAAGAAAGCTGACCGCGTTGCTGCAGAAGGTTTGACTGGTGTTTATGTTAACGGTAACGTTGCAGCAGTAATTGAAGTAAACGCTGAAACTGACTTCGTTGCGAAAAACGCTCAATTCGTTGACTTGGTAAATGCTACAGCTAAAGTAATTGCTGAAGGAAAACCAGCTAACAACGAAGAAGCACTTGCTTTGACAATGCCTTCAGGTGAAACTCTTGAAGCAGCTTATGTATCTGCAACAGCAACTATCGGAGAAAAAATCTCATTCCGTCGTTTTGCTTTGATCGAAAAAACAGATGCACAACACTTTGGAGCTTACCAACACAATGGTGGTCGTATCGGTGTTATCTCAGTTATCGAAGGTGGAGACGAAGCTCTTGCTAAACAATTGTCAATGCACATCGCAGCGATGAAACCAACAGTTCTTTCATACAAAGAATTGGACGCTCAATTCGTTAAAGATGAGTTAGCACAATTGAACCACGTAATCGACCAAGACAACGAAAGCCGTGCAATGGTTAACAAACCAGCCCTTCCACACTTGAAGTATGGATCAAAAGCACAATTGACTGAAGAAGTAATTGCTCAAGCTGAAGCTGACATCAAAGCTGAGTTGGCTGCAGAAGGCAAACCAGAAAAAATCTGGGACAAAATCATCCCAGGTAAAATGGATCGCTTCATGCTTGACAACACTAAAGTTGACCAAGCTTACACACTTCTTGCTCAGGTCTACATCATGGATGATAGCAAGACAGTTGAAGCATACCTTGATTCAGTTAACGCTTCAGTAGTTGAGTTCGCTCGCTTTGAAGTTGGTGAAGGTATCGAGAAAGCTGCAAATGACTTCGAAGCTGAAGTTGCAGCTACAATGGCAGCAGCCTTGAATAACTAATGATAAAAGAGGAAGCAATTTGCTTCCTTTTTCTTTTGCTGTAGGGAACTTAGATTTTTCTTTAAATTGAACAAAGAAAAAGCCCTATAATAAGGGCTAAGTGCATTTAGGAGATTACACTTCAAATTCATAGAGTGCTGTAGACAGATAACGTTCGCCGTTATCTGGTGCTAAAGCAAGGACTTTCTTACCTGTACCTAATTTTTTGGCAACTTCAATTGCCCCGTAAATCGCTGCGGCTGAAGAAATCCCAACAAGGAACCCTTCTTTTCCGCCGATTTCACGGCCAAGCGCAAGGGCATCATCTGATGTTACACGGACGATACCGTCATAGGCTTTTGTATCAAGTGTATCAGGAATAAATCCAGCTGAGATACCTTGAATTTTGTGAGGTCCTGGTTTTTCACCAGACAAGATAGCTGACTCGTCTGCCTCAACTGCATAAACTTGAATGTCTGGATTTGCTGCTTTAAGAGCGTGAGAAACACCTGAAATCGTTCCACCAGTACCAACACCACCCACAAAAGCATCTAGTCCATCAGAACCGAAAGCAGCCAGTATTTCAGCTCCTGTTGTTCTTTCGTGTACTTCAGGATTAGCTGGATTGTTAAATTGGAGTGGAAGGAAGCCGTCACGTTCAGCTGCGATCTCCTGAGCCTTGGCAATTGCGCCTTTCATTCCTTCGCTACCAGGAGTAAGGACGAGTTCAGCACCATAGGCTTGGATAATCTTACGTCGTTCCACACTCATCGTTTCGGGCATGACGATAACAACTTTATATCCCTTAGCAGCACCTACCCAAGAAAGTCCGATACCAGTATTTCCACTCGTTGCCTCAACAATGGTAGCGCCTGGTTTTAGAATACCATCTTGTTCCGCTTTTTCAATCATGCTAAGGGCAATACGGTCTTTTACTGACGATCCAGGGTTAAAAGCTTCAAGTTTTACATAAACATCTGCAGCACCCTCTGGAACAATGTTGTTAAGTTTAACAATCGGTGTTTGTCCGATTAGTTCAGTGATATTGTTATAAATAGCCATAGATATACCTCTTTGTATAAGATGATACTAGTATAACGCGCTCAAGGCTATTTGTAAAATATAGAAATCCTATCAAAGCGATAGGATTTTTTTATATCAAAGGTCTGAGCTGTAAATCTGCGAATAAATTTAGTAGGTGCTATCTATATTTTTGTTTACAATAAGTTTACAGGAACTTCAACTTCTCGTAAACCTTGATCTGTTAAAGCAACCTTTCCATTAAAAAACTCCACAAGAGCAGCCTTGATATTTTCTTTCTCTTCCTTGTCAACATAAATCATCGTATCGACTTGATCTGTAAAGTTTGTATCCAGCTCCATGAGATTATGTTCTTTAAGGAAGTTACTGTACTCTTGGTATTGAGCGTAGGACATCTGAATGGCTATACCAGCCTGCTCTTTGATTTCAATAATGCCAATTTCTTTGACAGCCAAGGCTACACTACCTGCATAAGCACGAATTAAACCACCAGCACCTAGCTTAATTCCCCCGAAGTAGCGAGTAACCACTACGCAGACATTGGTAAGATTGTGATTCTCTAGGACACCAAGCATTGGAACTCCAGCAGTACCACTAGGTTCACCATCATCACTCGTGCGCTTAATCTCACTGCGTTCCCCTATTATAAAAGCAGAGCAGTTATGGGTAGCTTTGTAGTGTTCTTTTTTGATGGTCGTGATGAAATCACGAGCCTCTTCTTCACTATAGACACGCTTTACATGACAGATAAAGCGTGACTTTTTAATTTCTTCTTGGACCTGCCCGTCCTCTTTAATTGTTCTAAATTCCATGATTTTATTGTACTAAAAAAATACCTAAAGCGCTAGATTTTTACGAATAAAGAAGTATGAAAGTAAATCCAAATTATCTCGGTCGCTTGTTTACTGAGAAAGAATTAACCGAAGAAGAACGAGAGGCAGCAGTGAAACTGCAAGCAATGAGAAAAGAGAAGGGGAAACTATTTTGTCAACGTTGTGACAGTCCTATTTTGGAAGAATGGTATTTGCCTGTTGGTGCTTACTATTGCAGGGAGTGCTTGCTGATGAAGCGAGTCAGGAGTGATCAAGCTTTATACTATTTTACGCAGGAGGATTTTCCGAAACAAGATGTTCTTAAATGGCGTGGTCAATTGACTCCTTTTCAAGAGAAGGTATCGGAGGGATTGATTCGAGCAGTCGAAAAGAAAGAACCGACCTTAGTTCATGCTGTCACGGGAGCTGGAAAGACAGAGATGATTTATCAAGTTGTAGCCAAAGTGATTGACGATGGTGGTTCGGTGTGTTTGGCTAGTCCTCGAATCGATGTATGTTTGGAATTGTATAAGCGACTGCAGAATGACTTTGCTTGTGAGATAGCACTACTTCATGGCGAATCAGAGCCCTATTTTCGAACTCCCTTAGTAGTTGCAACGACTCACCAGCTGTTAAAATTTCATCATGCTTTTGATTTGCTGATAGTAGATGAAGTAGATGCCTTTCCTTATGTTGACAACCCTATACTTTACTACGCTGTAAACCAATGTGTAAAGGAGGATGGTCTGAGAATCTTTTTAACAGCGACATCTACAGATGAGTTAGATAAGAAGGTTCGCACTGGAGAATTAAAACGATTAAGCTTGCCAAGACGATTTCATGGAAATCCATTGATTATTCCAAAGCCAGTTTGGTTATCGGATTTTAATCGTTATTTAGATAAGAGTCAGTTGTCACCTAAGTTAAAGAGCTCCATTGAGAAGCAGAGAAGAACAGGTTATCCCTTGTTAATCTTTGCATCAGAAATTAAAAAAGGCGAGAAACTAAAAGAAATATTGCAGGAACAGTTTCCAAATGAAAATATCGGCTTTGTTTCCTCTGTCACAGAAAATCGATTAGAGCAGGTGCAAGCTTTTCGAGATGGAGAGTTGACGATACTGATCAGTACGACAATTTTAGAGCGTGGAGTTACCTTCCCTTGTGTGGATGTTTTCGTAGTAGAAGCTAATCATCGTCTCTTTACCAAGTCTAGCTTGATTCAGATTGGTGGGCGAGTTGGGCGTAGTATGGACAGACCAACTGGTGAGTTGCTCTTCTTTCATGATGGATTAAATACTTCCATCAAAAAGGCAATCAAGGAAATCAAGCAGATGAACAAGGAGGCGGGATTATGAATTGTTTATTATGTGGCCAGTCAACAAAGAGTGACTTGACATTTAGTCACCTCTTACTGTTTAAGAATGAGCACAACTATCTTTGCTCAGCTTGTGATTCTACTTTTGAGAAGATTGGTGAAGACCATTGTCCAAACTGCATGAAAAGAGGGTTGTCAACAACGTGTCAAGATTGTAAATTTTGGTGTAAAGAAGGAATCCAAGTTGATCATAAGGCGATTTTCACCTATAACCAAGCGATGAAAGACTTCTTTAGTCGATATAAGTTTGATGGGGATTTTTTGCTTAGAAAAGTTTTTGCTTCCGTTCTTGCTGAGGAATTGAAAAAGTACAGAGACTATGAATTTGTGGTGATTCCCTTAAGTCCTGAAAGATTACTTGAGAGAGGGTTTAATCAGGTTGAAGGTTTGGTTGAGGCAGCGGGATTCTCTTTTTATGATTTATTGGGAAAAAGAGAAGAGAAAGCTAGTTCTTCTAAGAATCGTTCAGAAAGATTAGCTACTGAGACCCCATTTTTCATTAAAGATGAGACCTCACTTCCTAAGAAGATTTTGCTGATTGATGACATCTATACAACAGGAGCGACTATTAATCGTGTGAAAAGGCTTCTGGAAGAAGCAGGTGTTTTGGAAGTCAAAACTTTTTCCCTTGTAAGATGAGGAAAAATTTGCAAAATGAAAATGAAAGCGTTATAATATAGTTAGAAAAATAAAAATGTTTAGAAAGAAGGTACTTATATGATTAAATATAGTATCCGTGGTGAAAACCTAGAAGTAACAGAAGCAATTCGCAATTATGTAGTTTCTAAACTCGAAAAGATCGAAAAATATTTTCAACCTGAACAAGAGTTGGATGCACGTGTCAACTTGAAAGTTTACCGTGAAAAAACAGCAAAGGTTGAAGTAACAATTCCACTTGGGTCAATTACTCTTCGTGCAGAAGATGTTTCTCAAGATATGTATGGCTCTATCGACCTCGTAACAGATAAAATCGAACGTCAGATTCGTAAAAATAAAACAAAAATCGAACGCAAGAATAAAAATAAGGTTGCAACTAGCCAACTCTTTACAGATGATTTAGTTGAAGATGCAAATGTTGTGCCACCAAAAGTGGTTCGTTCAAAACAAATTGATTTGAAACCAATGGATTTGGAAGAAGCACTTCTTCAAATGGATTTGTTGGGGCATGATTTCTTTATCTATGTTGATGTCGAAGATCAAACAACAAATGTTTTGTATCGCCGCGAAGATGGTGAAGTTGGTTTACTAGAAGTTAAGGAATCATAAAATCTTGACAACTATGTAAAAGTGGTTTACACAATTGTAAACCACTTTTGTATTGCATCATTATACAAGGTATAAATGGAGGTAGTTATGAAAAATGTAGTGATTGTTTCAGCAGTGCGAACTCCTATAGGCTCATTTGGGGGGAGTTTGAAGGATATTTCTGCTGTTGATTTGGGAGCTTTGGTTATTAAGAGTGCTTTGGAGAAGGCGAGTGTGAAACCAGAGCAAGTAGATGAAGTGATTATGGGGAATGTCCTAGGCGCAGGTTTAGGTCAAAACGTAGCTCGTCAAATGAGCATTCATGCGGGGGTTCCTGAATTTACACCAGCCTTTACTATCAATAAGGTTTGTGGTTCAGGTTTAAAGGCAGTTCAGTTAGCTGCTCAAGCGATTCAGTGCGGAGATGCAGATATTGTCGTGGCTGGTGGTGCAGAAAATATGAGTCAGGCTCCATATGTTTTGCCAAACTTCCGTTGGGGCGGCCGTATGGGAGATTCGAAAGTGGTAGATACCATGATTAAGGACGGTTTGTCTGATGCCTTTAACGAATACCATATGGGGATTACAGCTGAAAATGTGGCTGAAGAATATGGTATCAGTCGAGAAGAACAAGATGTTTTTGCTTTAGAGTCACAAAAACGAGCAGTGGCGGCTATAGAATCTGGACACTTTAAGGAAGAGATTGTTCCGGTGGTTATTCCTCAACGCAAAGGCGATCCTATCGTCTTTGATACAGATGAATTTCCTAGAAAAGATGCTAGCTTGGAGAGTTTATCTAAGCTAGATCCTGTTTTCAAAAAAGACGGTTCTGTTACAGCGGGGAATGCCTCAGGTATCAATGACGGAGCAGCGGCTGTCTTGGTCATGAGTGCTGAAAAAGCTGAAGAATTGGGACTTCCAGTCATTGCTCGTATTCGTTCGTATGCAAGTGCAGGTTTGGATCCTAAGATGATGGGATGTGGACCGATTTATGCGACTCGCAAAGCTCTTGAAAAAGGCAATTTGACAGTTGATGATCTCGACTTGATTGAGTCAAATGAAGCCTTTGCTGCTCAGGCTTGTGCGGTTGGGAAAACACTTGGCTTTAACACAGATATTGTCAATGTCAATGGTGGCGCGATTGCTCTTGGTCACCCAATTGGAGCTTCAGGCTGCCGTATCTTAGTGACTCTGGTACATGAGATGATGAAACGTGATGCTAAAACTGGTTTAGCAACTCTATGTATCGGGGGAGGGATGGGAGCAGCCCTCATCGTTGAACGTTAAGTGACAGTAACCAGAGTATATAGATGTGCAGGAGGATGGTTAGCTTATCCTCCTTTTTGCATTAAAACCATAAAAAAATCAATAAGGAAAAGGAGGCTTATCATTTTTTAAAGGTCGCTTTTTAAGGGCTTTTGTGATATAATAATGCGCAAGAGGTTTAGAATGAAAAAAAATAATTTAACTCCGATTTCTGTGGTTCTACTAGGGATTGCAACTTTCGGAACCTTAACAATGCTGATTATTTTTTCACAAAATAATGTTGTAACAATCAGTGCCTTGTTTTTATTTGTACTTCTTTATCTGCTTTTATTCATCTGGCAAAAAAAACAGTATGAAAAGAGCGAAATTGAACAAATCCAATACGTAAACCATCAAGCGGAAGATAGCTTGAATACGTTGCTCGATCAAATGCCAGTTGGTGTTCTGAAATTAGACTTATCTAGTGGCGAAGTCGAATGGTTTAATCCTTATGCTGAGTTGATTTTGACGACTGAAGAAGGCGAAATTGATGTTGACTTGATTCAAACCATTATCAAGGCTTCTGTTGGGAATCCTGGTTCGTATGCTACCTTAGGGGAAACACGCTATGCCGTTCATCTGGACAAGGCTTCAGGTGTCCTGTATTTCTTTGACGTTTCAGGGGAATACGAAGCAACTGTCGAATTGGTAACCAGTCGACCAGTGATTGGGGTCATCTCGGTAGACAACTACGATGATTTAGAGGATGCAACCTCCGAATCGGATATCAGTCATATCAATAGTTTTGTGGCAAATTTTGTTTCAGAGTTTGCTGGTCAATACGCTATGTTTTCTCGGCGTGTGGGGATGGATCGATTTTATCTATTTACTGATTACACAGTTCTCGAGGGCTTGATGAATGATAAATTCTCTGTGATTGATGCCTTTAGTGAGGAGGCAAAACAGAGACAGCTGCCATTGACCTTGAGCATGGGCTTTTCTTATGGTGATGGAAATCACGATGAGATAGGGAAAGTTGCTTTAAGAAACTTGAACTTAGCTGAGGTTCGTGGTGGGGACCAGGTGGTTGTCAAGGAAAATGATGAAACCAAGAACCCAGTCTACTTTGGTGGTGGTTCCGCAGCCTCTGTTAAGAGAACAAGAACACGTACGAGAGCGATGATGACAGCTATTTCAGATAAGATTCGCAGTGTGGATCAGGTATTTGTAGTTGGTCATAAGAATCTGGATATGGATGCCTTGGGGTCTGCGGTTGGCATGCAGTTGTTTGCGAGCAATATCACTGAAAATAGCTATGCGGTCTACGATGCAGATCAAATGTCACCAGATATCGAGCGTGCCGTCAAATTCTTGGAAAAAGAGGGTGTCACTAAGCTCTTGCCTCTGGCTGATGCGATGAGATTGGTCACCAAGCGCTCTTTGTTGATTTTAGTGGATCATTCCAAGACGGCTTTGACCTTGTCGAAAGATTTTTACGAACTGTTCACTCAAACCATTGTCATTGACCACCATCGACGTGATCAGGATTTTCCAGCGAATGCAGTAATCACCTATATCGAAAGTGGAGCAAGTAGTGCGAGTGAGTTGGTCACAGAATTGATTCAGTTCCAAAATTCTAAGAAAAATCGTTTGAGTCGTATGCAGGCCAGTGTTTTGATGGCTGGTATGATGCTGGATACCAAGAATTTCACATCTCGCGTGACGAGTCGAACCTTTGATGTGGCTAGCTATCTGAGAACACGGGGAAGTGACAGTATCGCAATCCAGGAGATTGCTGCGACAGATTTTGAAGAGTACCGTGAGGTAAATGAACTCATTTTACAAGGTCGTAAGTTGGGTGCAGATGTCTTGATTGCCCAAGCTAAGGACTCAACTACTTATGATACGGTTGTCATCAGTAAGGCTGCCGATGCTATGTTGGCTATGTCTGGTATTGAGGCTAGTTTCGTTCTAGCAAAAAATACACAAGGATTTATCTCTATCTCAGCTCGAAGCCGCAGTAAAATCAATGTCCAACGCATTATGGAAGAGTTGGGTGGTGGTGGTCACTTTAATCTAGCTGCTGCGCAAATCGAGAATATGAGTCTGTCAGAAGTAGGAGAAAAATTGACTCAACTTGTCTTAGATGAACTAAAGGAAAAGGAGAAAGAAGAATGAAAGTAATCTTTTTAGCAGATGTCAAAGGAAAAGGGAAAAAAGGCGAAATCAAGGAAGTGCCAACTGGCTACGCTCAAAACTTCCTGATTAAAAAGAATTTGGCTAAGGAAGCGACTGCTCAGGCAATCGGTGAATTGCGTGGAAAACAAAAATCAGAGGAAAAGGCTCATGCAGAGATGTTAGCAGAGGCAAGAGCAATCAAAGCCAAGCTTGAAGCAGAAGAAACTGTTGTAGAGTTTGTTGAAAAGGTTGGACCAGATGGCCGTACCTTTGGCTCAATCACCAATAAGAAGATTGCAGAAGAATTGCAAAAGCAGTTTGGTATCAATATTGACAAGCGTCATATTCAAGTAAAGGCACCAATTCGAGCAGTAGGTTTGATTGATGTACCAGTGAAAATCTACCAAGATGTTACAAGTGTCATCAATCTTCGTGTAAAAGAAGGGTAAGTTTACAACTTCTTTACAAGATTGTAAAAGGAAGGAAAGTCGGATGGCAGAAGTAGAGGAACTGCGAGTTCAACCTCAGGATATTTTGGCCGAACAATCTGTTTTGGGGGCTATTTTTATAGATGAGAGCAAGCTCGTTTTTGTCCGAGAATACATTGATTCTCGAGACTTCTTTAAGTATGCCCATCGGTTGATTTTCCAAGCGATGGTAGACTTGTCGGATCGTGGAGAGGCGATTGATGCGACAACGGTTCGGACGATTTTGGATAACCAAGGGGATCTCCAAAATATTGGTGGCTTGTCTTACCTTGTCGAAATTGTCAATTCTGTACCAACTTCAGCTAATGCGGAGTATTATGCTAAAATCGTTGCAGAAAAGGCTATGCTACGTCGCTTGATTTCCAAGTTGACAGACTCTGTCAACCAAGCCTATGAGGCTTCTAAGCCTGTAGATGAAATCATTGCTCAAGCTGAAAAGGGACTCATTGATGTTAGCGAAAATGCCAATCGTAGTGGTTTCAAGAACATCCGTGATATTCTAAATATCAACTTTGGGAACCTAGAAGTTCGGTCACAACAAACAACGGATATCACTGGTATTGCAACGGGCTACCGTGATTTGGATCATATGACGACAGGTCTCCATGAGGAGGAACTGATTATTATCGCAGCTCGTCCTGCGGTCGGTAAAACAGCCTTTGCCTTGAACATTGCTCAGAACATCGGGACTAAGTTGGACAAGACTGTAGCTATCTTTTCACTGGAAATGGGTGCGGAAAGTCTAGTAGATCGTATGTTGGCGGCCGAAGGCTTGGTGGAGTCCCATTCTATCCGTACGGGTCAATTGACTGATGAGGAATGGCAAAAGTATACCATTGCCCAAGGGAATCTGGCCAACGCGAGTATCTATATCGATGATACACCAGGGATTCGGATTACGGAAATTCGTTCGCGCTCACGCAAACTGGCTCAAGAAACAGGCAATCTAGGCTTGATTTTGATCGACTACCTACAGCTTATCACAGGGACTGGTCGTGAAAACCGCCAACAAGAAGTTTCTGAAATTTCTCGTCAGTTGAAAATTCTAGCTAAGGAATTGAAAGTTCCAGTCATTGCTCTCAGTCAGTTATCTCGTGGAGTGGAACAGCGTCAGGATAAGAGACCAGTCTTGTCTGATATTCGTGAATCGGGTTCTATTGAGCAGGATGCGGATATCGTAGCCTTTCTATACCGTGACGACTACTACGATCGTGCGGGTGAAGAAGAGGAAGGAATTCCAAATAACAAGGTAGAGGTTATCATCGAGAAAAACCGTAGTGGAGCTCGTGGAACGGTGGAATTGATTTTCCAAAAAGAATACAATAAATTTTCAAGTATCTCAAAGAGGGAGGCATAAGATGTCAGATGCATTTACAGATGTAGCCAAGATGAAAAAAATCAAAGAAGAAATCAAGGCACATGAGGGACAAGTCGTTGAAATGACTTTGGAGAATGGCCGTAAGCGCCAAAAAAATAGATTGGGTAAGCTAATTGAGGTTTATCCATCCCTATTTATCGTTGAATTTGGGGATGTTGAGGGAGACAAACAAGCTAATGTTTATGTTGAATCCTTCACCTACTCAGATATCTTGACAGAAAAGAATTTGATTCGCTATCTAGACCAAGAATCCTAAAATCAAGTGAGTTTTGCTCACTTTTTTCTTTTTCTCCCGAATAATATAAAGGAGGGTAACCTCGTAGAAAACTTTGTAAAGGAGAATGAATGACGTTTTTAAAATCAGGAGTTAAGAAGAGTAGATATACTCAGTTGGGTGTAGGGCTGGCTACTTTGTTCGTTACGAGTACCCTTTTGTTTAGTGGTGAATCGGTTCAGGCTGACAGTGTAGCGCGTGGAGATGACTATCCGCTTCACTATAAAAATGGTAGTATGGAAATTGACCAGTGGCGGATGTATTCTCGCCAATGTACATCTTTTGCGGCCTTTCGTTTGAGTAGTGTGAATGGCTTTGAGATCCCGCCTGCTTATGGAAATGCAAATGAATGGGGGCACCGCGCAAGGCGAGAAGGCTACCGTGTTGATAGCAAGCCAGAAATTGGCTCTATCGCTTGGTCGACAGAAGGTTACTACGGCCATGTGGCCTGGGTATCAAATGTATTAGGGGATACGATTGAGATCGAAGAGTATAACTATGGAGTTAGGGAGAAATACAATCGTCGCAGCGTAAAAGCTAGCTCTATGACAGGCTTTATCCATTTTAAGGACTTGGTAGGGAATGGTGGTAGAACTGGAAATCCTATCAGATCAGGGTTGGCGTCTAGTGGGACTCATACGTTTACTCAAAAGTCTGCCATTCGAAACCAGCCGTCAAGTACAGCGCAAGTTATCGACTACTACTATCCTGGTGAAAATGTTAGCTACGATCAAATCGTAGAAAAGGACGGTTATAAGTGGCTCAGCTACCTATCCTATAGTGGAATGAGGAGATACGTCCAGTATATGGAAACAGAATCGGTGGAGAATGGTTGGAAGAAGCAAAACGGTATTTGGAATTACCGTGAGAACGGGAAACTCGCAACTGGTTGGAAGAAAATAAATGGCAGTTGGTATCACTTCAAAGACAATGGGACCATGTCAACAGGTTGGATAAAAGATAGTTCGCATTGGTACTATCTAAAGGCATCAGGGGAGATGCAGACAGGCTGGCTCAAGGAAAATGGAACGTGGTATTATTTGGAGAGTTCAGGGGCTATGAAGTCTAGCCAGTGGTTCCAAGTAGGAGGAAAGTATTACTACGTCAATGCTTCAGGGGCTTTAGCAGTGAATACCACTGTGGATGGCTATCGAGTGGATAGTAACGGAGCTAGGATCTAGAAAGAATATAAAAAAGAGGACTTCACTACCATTTGCCTATTCTTTCCGATGGTATTTTTCCCCTCTTTCCTTTATAATGGGTGTATGGACAAGAAAAAATTATTATTAATTGATGGATCTTCTGTTGCTTTTCGGGCTTTTTTTGCGCTCTATCAGCAGCTGGATCGGTTTAAAAATGCTAATGGTCTTCATACCAATGCAATCTACGGCTTTCAACTCATGTTGAATCATGTCTTGGAGCGAGTTGAACCTAGCCATGTTTTGGTAGCCTTTGATGCAGGTAAGACGACTTTTCGAACAGAGATGTATGCAGACTACAAGGGTGGCCGTGCTAAAACTCCAGATGAGTTTCGTGAGCAATTTCCCTTCATTCGTGAGTTGTTAGACCACCTTGGGATTCGCCATTATGAGTTGCCCCAGTATGAAGCGGATGATATCATCGGGACCTTAGGTCGTTTGGCTGAGAAGGATTTTTTTGATGTGACAATCGTTAGCGGAGATAAGGATTTGATCCAGTTGACGGACGAGCATACGGTGGTCGAGATTTCCAAGAAAGGTGTGGCTGAGTTTGAGGCCTTTACACCAGATTACCTTATGGAAAAGATGGGCATTACCCCAGCTCAGTTTATTGATCTTAAGGCTCTTATGGGGGATAAGTCTGATAATATCCCTGGTGTTACTAAGATTGGTGAAAAGACGGGTATCAAGCTCTTGTTAGAACACGGTTCGCTTGAGGGAATTTATGAAAATATCGATGGGATGAAGGCATCTAAGATGAAGGAAAATCTCATCAACGATAAGGAACAAGCCTTCTTGTCTAAAACCTTGGCGACCATTGAGACTCAAGCACCGATTGAGATTGGCCTTGATGATTTGGTCTATAGTGGTCCAGATGTGGAAAATCTCGGGAAATTCTACGATGAGATGGGCTTCAAACAGCTCAAACAAGCTTTAAATGTGTCATCAACGGATGCGCCTGAAAGTTTGGATTTCACTATCGTTGACCACGTCAGTCAAGACATGCTGAGTGACGACTCTATCTTCCACTTTGAGCTCTTTGGTGAGAATTACCATACGGATGATTTGGTTGGTTTTGCCTGGTCCTGTGGGGATAAACTTTACGCCACAGACAAACTTGAGCTCTTGCAGGAGCCGATTTTCAAGGATTTTCTAGAAAAAACACCTCTGAAAGTGTATGACTTTAAGAAAGCGAAGGTTCTTTTAAATCGTTTTGGTTTGAACCTGCAGGCACCTGCTTTTGACAGTCGCTTGGCAAAATACTTACTCTCAACAGTCGAGAACAATGAAATCTCAACAATTGCTAGTCTCTACGGTCAAACATACTTGGTCGATGATGAGACTTTCTATGGTAAGGGGGTCAAGAAAGCTATCCCTGAGAGAGAGAAATTCTTGGAACACCTGGCTCGCAAGGTTGCTGTTTTGGTTGAGACCGAGCCGGTTTTACTTGAAAAACTCAGTGAACATGGACAGTTAGATCTCCTTTATGACATGGAGCAACCTCTGGCTTTTGTCCTTGCTAAGATGGAAATTGCTGGGATCAAGGTCAAAAAAGAAACCCTACTTGAGATGCAGGCTGAAAATGAGGTCGTCATTGAGCAACTTACCCAAGAGATTTATGAGCTAGCTGGTGAGGAGTTTAATATCAATTCACCTAAGCAGTTGGGCGTTCTTCTCTTTGAAAAACTGGGTCTTCCTCTAGAATATACCAAGAAAACCAAGACAGGTTACTCGACAGCGGTGGATGTGCTAGAGCGGCTGGCTCCTATTGCTCCGATTGTTAAGAAAATCCTAGACTACCGTCAGATTGCAAAGATTCAATCTACTTATGTGATTGGCTTGCAGGATTGGATTTTGGATGATGGCAAGATTCACACGCGCTATGTGCAGGATTTGACCCAGACTGGGCGTCTGTCTAGTGTGGATCCAAACTTGCAAAATATCCCTGTTCGTTTGGAGCAAGGCCGTCTCATTCGTAAGGCCTTTGTACCTGAGTGGGAGGATAGTGTTCTTCTTAGCTCCGACTATTCACAGATTGAGTTGCGCGTTTTGGCCCATATCTCTAAAGATGAGCACTTGATTAAGGCTTTCCAAGAAGGAGCTGATATCCATACCTCAACAGCCATGCGGGTCTTTGGAATTGAACGTCCTGAGGATGTGACTCCAAACGACCGTCGTAATGCCAAGGCGGTAAACTTTGGAGTAGTTTACGGGATTTCAGACTTTGGTTTATCTAATAATCTGGGCATCAGCCGTAAAGAGGCTAAGGCCTACATCGACACTTACTTTGAACGCTTCCCAGGTATTAAAAACTACATGGATGAGGTGGTGCGTGAGGCGCGTGATAAGGGCTATGTAGAGACCCTCTTCAGGCGTCGTCGTGAGTTGCCAGACATCAATTCGCGCAACTTCAACATTCGTGGTTTCGCAGAGCGGACAGCAATCAACTCTCCTATTCAGGGCTCGGCAGCAGATATTCTCAAGATTGCTATGATCCAGCTAGACAAAGCTCTAGTTGAAGGTGGCTATCAGACCAAGATGCTGTTGCAAGTGCACGATGAAATCGTTCTTGAAGTTCCAAAGGCAGAATTAGCAGCCGTCAAAGTACTGGTGAAACAAACCATGGAAGAAGCCATCCAGCTCAGTGTTCCTCTCATTGCAGATGAAAATGAAGGAGCAACTTGGTACGAGGCTAAATAAGAAAGATATGATAGAGTTTGAAGTACTTGCCTTCAAACTCTTTTTCATGATTTTCTGTAAGCAGTTTCCTTGACTTATCCTTTTTTTTGCGTTATCATATGTCCATATAAGATACGGGAGTCTGTGTACAGTCTGAGAGGAAGTGTTAAACTTCGACCGCACCTGATCTGGGTAATGCCAGCGTAGGGAAGGATACTTAGCCGAATTCTGCACCTTTTCCGTATATGGAAGGGGTTTTCTTTTTGTCAAAAGGAAGCCTGAGAAGAGGAGGTTTTTATGAAAGCAAGCATTGCCTTGCAAGTCTTGCCCCTATCACAGGGGATTGACCGGATTGCTATTATCGATCAGGTTATTGCTTATCTGCAAGCTCAGTCCGTGACCATGGTGGTGACACCCTTTGAAACGGTCTTGGAAGGAGAGTTTGATGAGCTCATGCGCATTCTCAAAGAAGCGCTAGAAGTGGCAGGGCAGGAGGCAGATAATGTCTTTGCCAATGTCAAAATAAATGTAGGAGAGATTTTAAGCATCGATGAGAAACTTGAAAAGTATGATGAGACGACACATTAGTCTTTTGGGCTTTATAGGAGTCTTGTCGGTCTGGCAGTTAGCGGGAATATTCAAACTTTTACCCAAGTTTATCCTACCAACTCCCTTTGAAATTCTCCAGGCCTTTGTTCGTGACAGAGAATTTCTCTGGCACCATAGCTGGGCGACCTTGAGAGTGGCTTTACTGGGACTAGTCTTAGGAGTCTTGATTGCCTGTCTCATGGCGGTGCTTATGGACAGTCTGGCTTGGCTCAATGACTTGATTTACCCTATGATGGTGGTTGTTCAGACCATTCCTACCATTGCTATAGCTCCTATCTTGGTCTTGTGGCTAGGCTATGGAATTTTGCCCAAGATTGTCTTGATAATCCTGACAACAACCTTTCCTATCATCGTTAGTATTTTGGATGGATTTAGGCATTGTGACAAGGATATGCTGACCCTGTTTAGTCTGATGCGTGCAAATCCTTGGCAAATTCTTTGGCATTTTAAAATCCCGGTTAGTCTGCCCTACTTTTATGCAGGTCTGAGGGTTAGTGTCTCCTACGCCTTTATCACAACCGTGGTGTCTGAGTGGTTGGGAGGCTTTGAAGGACTAGGTGTCTACATGATTCAGTCCAAGAAACTGTTTCAGTATGATACCATGTTTGCCATTATTATTCTGGTGTCGATTATCAGTCTTCTCGGTATGAAGTTGGTCGATATTAGTGAAAAATACGTGATTAAATGGAAACGTCCCTAAGATAAGGATGTTTTAGAAAAAGAAAAGAGGAAATAAAAATGAAGAAAACATGGAAAGTGTTTTTAACGCTTGTAACGGCTTTTGTAGCTGTCGTGTTGGTAGCTTGTGGCCAAGGAACTGCTTCTAAGGACAACAAAGAAGCAGAAGTCAAAAAGATTGACTTTATCCTAGACTGGACGCCAAATACCAACCACACAGGGCTTTATGTTGCCAAGGAAAAAGGTTATTTCAAAGAAGCTGGAGTAGATGTTGATTTGAAATTGCCACCTGAAGAAAGCTCATCTGACTTGGTGATTAATGGCAAAGCGCCATTTGCTATCTATTTCCAAGACTACATGGCTAAGAAATTGGAAAAAGGAGCAGGCATTACTGCCGTTGCCGCTATCGTTGAGCACAATACATCAGGAATCATTTCTCGTAAATCTGACAATGTCACCAGTCCAAAGGACTTGGTTGGCAAGAAATACGGTACTTGGAATGACCCAACTGAACTTGCTATGTTGAAAACCTTGGTAGAATCACAAGGCGGAGACTTTGAGAAGGTCGAAAAAGTACCAAACAACGACTCAAACTCCATCACACCGATTGCCAATGGCGTCTTTGATACTGCTTGGATTTACTACGGTTGGGATGGTATCCTTGCTAAATCTCAAGGCGTAGACGCTAACTTCATGTACTTGAAAGACTATGTCAAGGAGTTTGACTACTACTCACCCGTTATCATCGCTAACAACGACTATCTAAAAGACAACAAAGAAGAAGCTCGCAAAGTCATCCAAGCTATTAAAAAAGGCTACCAATATGCCATGGAACACCCAGAAGAAGCTGCAGATATCCTCATCAAGAATGCACCTGAACTCAAGGAAAAACGTGACTTTGTTATCGAATCTCAAAAATACTTGTCAAAAGAATATGCAAGTGACAAGGAAAAATGGGGACAATTTGACGCTGACCGCTGGAATGCCTTCTACAAATGGGATAAAGAACATGGTATCCTTAAAGAAGACTTGACAGACAAAGGCTTCACCAATGAATTTGTAAAATAATGACAGAAATTAGACTAGAACACGTAAGCTATGCCTACGACGAGGAGAAGATTTTGGAGGACATTAACCTACAGGTGACTTCAGGTGAAGTGGTCTCTATCCTGGGTCCAAGTGGTGTTGGAAAGACTACCCTCTTTAATCTGATTGCAGGGATTTTAGAAGTCCAGTCAGGTAGAATTGTCCTTGATGGGGAGGAAAATCCCAAGGGGCGCGTGAGTTATATGTTGCAAAAGGATCTGCTCTTGGAGCACAAGACGGTGCTTGGCAATATCATCCTGCCCCTCTTGATCCAAAAGGTTAATAAGGCTGAAGCTATTGCTCGCGCAGATGAAATTCTTGCGACCTTCCAGTTGACAGCTGTACGGGATAAGTATCCTCATGAACTCAGCGGAGGGATGCGCCAGCGTGTAGCTTTACTCCGCACTTATCTTTTCGGGCACAAGCTCTTTCTCTTGGATGAGGCCTTTAGCGCCTTGGATGAGATGACCAAGATGGAACTTCACGCTTGGTATCTGGAGATTCACAAACAGCTAGAGTTAACTACACTCATCATTACACATAGTATCGAGGAGGCTCTCAATCTCAGCGACCGCATCTATATCCTAAAAAATCGGCCTGGACAGATCGTCTCTGAAGTCAAACTAGATTGGTCTGAAGGTGAGGACAAGGAAGTCCAAAAGATTGCCTATAAGCGTCAAATCTTGGCGGAATTGGGATTAAATACTTAGAAAAATAGAGAGTTGGTGAAGTTTATTCTTTATCAGCGTCCTTTTTGTAAAGCAATAGAAAGAGTGTATGACATGTTAAGCAGACTGAAGAAATTACGGAGAGAAAATGGAACATCAGTTGTCTCCTTTGCATTTATTGCAATTGCTATAGTATCAGGATTTATAATTTACTTTAGTCCTGATATTGCAAAGTCATTAGGATTAGATGAAAAAAGATTTGAAAACGTAGTGGGAACAGTTTTAACTCCGACATTATTATTTATAGGTTATTTAATTTTTGAAAAATCTGTAGATAAATATCGAGAAGAAATTAAAGAGGAACAGAAAATACTAAAAGAAAAACAGAATGAGTTGGGAGACAATTTTAAAAGTTAAGAGAAAATTAGAGTTGTTGGTGGAATAGGTTTCCTTTACTAAGGAAAATGGAGACATAGCAAAAAGCACGTTTGACCGTGCTAGATTCTTGCCTGTGGAACTCGTCAATATTACGCCCTTTTTAGGGCTCTTTTTTGTGGACTTTTTTAGGAACTTTCAAGAAAAACTAAGGCGAATTAATGCCAAAGTATTTTTTAAAAAAGTCAGTATTTCCAATGGTTGAGCCTTAAAAATTTGACTTATAGAGTGTTAAATGATAGTATAGTCAAAGATAGTCAAGGTTCAAAGAAGGAGTTTGATTTACTATGAGATTTAAAAATACATCAGATCATATCGAAGCCTATATCAAGGCGATTTTAGACCAGTCTGGTATCGTGGAATTGCAGCGGAGCCAGTTGGCAGATACCTTTCAGGTTGTGCCAAGTCAGATCAACTATGTAATCAAGACACGCTTTACGGAAAGTAGAGGTTACTTGGTTGAGAGCAAGCGTGGTGGCGGAGGCTACATTCGCATAGGGCGGATTGAGTTTTCCAATCATCATGAGATGCTCCGCGATTTGCTTTACTCGATTGGTGAGCGAGTTAGTCAGGAGATCTATGAGGATATTCTCCAGCTTTTGGTGGAGCAGGACTTGATGACCAAGCAGGAGATGGCTTTGCTGACTTCAGTAGCAACGGATCGTGTTCTGGGGGAAGAATCCTCAGTTGTCCGTGCCAATATGCTCCGACAGCTATTACAAGAGGTAGATAGAAAAGAGAAGTAAGATGAACTATTCAAAAGCATTGAATGAATGTATCGAAAGTGCCTACATGGTTGCAAGCCATTTTGGAGCTCGTTACCTGGAGTCTTGGCATTTATTGATTGCCATGTCCAATCACAGTTACAGTGTGGCAGGTGCGACTTTAAATGATTATCCATATGAGATGGACCGTTTAGAAGAGGTTGCGTTGGAACTGACTGAAACGGATTATAGCCAGGACGAAACCTTTACGGAATTGCCCTTTTCCCATCGTTTGGAGGTTCTCTTTGCAGAAGCAGAGTATGTGGCTTCAGTGGTCCATGCTAAGGTGCTAGGGACAGAGCATGTCCTCTATGCGATTTTGCATGATGGTAATGCCTTGGCAACTCGCATCTTGGAGAGAGCAGGCTTCTCTTATGAAGACCAGAAAGATCAGGTCAGAATTGCTGCTCTTCGTCGCAATTTAGAGGAACGTGCAGGTTGGACAAGAGAAGATCTTAAGGCTTTACGTCAACGCCATCGCACGGTAGCAGACAAGCAAAATTCTATGGCTAATATGATGGGCATGCCTCAGAATCCAAGTGGCGGTCTAGAGGACTACACGCATGATTTGACAGAGCAAGCGCGCTCTGGCAAGTTAGAGCCAGTTATTGGTCGTGACAAGGAAATCTCACGTATGATTCAGATTTTGAGTCGAAAGACCAAAAACAATCCGGTCTTGGTAGGAGATGCTGGTGTCGGAAAAACAGCTTTAGCACTTGGACTTGCCCAGCGTATTGCTAGTGGGAATGTGCCTGCGGAAATGGCAAAGATGCGTGTTCTAGAGCTTGATTTGATGAATGTCGTTGCGGGAACACGTTTCCGTGGGGATTTTGAAGAGCGCATGAACAATATCATCAAGGATATCGAGGAAGATGGCAAAGTGATCCTCTTTATCGATGAACTCCACACCATTATGGGTTCTGGAAGCGGTATTGATTCGACTCTGGATGCTGCCAATATTTTGAAACCAGCCTTAGCTCGCGGAACTTTGAGAACAGTTGGGGCCACCACTCAGGAAGAATATCAAAAACACATCGAAAAAGATGCTGCCCTTTCTCGTCGTTTTGCCAAAGTGACGATTGAAGAGCCAAGTCTAGCTGACAGCATGACCATTTTGCAAGGTTTGAAGGCCACCTATGAGAAACACCACCGTGTGCAAATCACAGATGAAGCTGTCGAAACAGCTGTCAAGATGGCACATCGTTACTTGACCAGTCGTCACTTGCCAGACTCTGCCATCGACCTATTGGATGAAGCGGCAGCAACAGTGCAAAACAAATCCAAGCATGTGAAAGCAGACGAATCCGGCTTGAGTCCAGCTGACAAGGCCTTGATGGATGGCAAGTGGAAACAAGCGGCCCAGCTAATCGCAAAAGAACAAGAAGTGCCTGTCTATAAAGACTTAGTGACAGAATCTGATATCTTGACTACCTTGAGTCGCTTGTCAGGTATCCCAGTCCAAAAACTGACACAAACAGATGCTAAGAAATACCTGAACTTGGAAGCTGAACTACACAAACGTGTCATCGGCCAAGATCAAGCTGTTTCAAGTATTAGCCGTGCGATTCGCCGCAATCAGTCAGGAATTCGTAGTCATAAGCGTCCGATTGGTTCCTTTATGTTCCTAGGACCAACGGGTGTCGGTAAGACCGAACTGGCTAAGGCTCTGGCAGAAGTTCTCTTTGATGACGAATCAGCCCTTATCCGCTTTGATATGAGTGAATATATGGAGAAATTTGCAGCTAGCCGTCTCAATGGAGCTCCTCCGGGCTATGTGGGCTACGAAGAAGGGGGGGAGTTGACCGAGAAGGTTCGCAACAAACCATATTCCGTTCTCCTCTTTGACGAGGTAGAGAAGGCCCATCCAGATATCTTCAATGTCCTCTTGCAAGTCTTGGACGACGGTGTCTTGACAGATAGCAAGGGGCGCAAGGTGGACTTTTCAAATACCATTATCATCATGACGTCAAACCTTGGTGCGACAGCCCTTCGTGACGACAAGACTGTCGGATTTGGCGCGAAAGACATTCGTTTTGACCAAGAAAATATGGAAAAACGAATCTTTGAAGAGTTGAAAAAAACTTATCGACCAGAGTTTATCAACCGTATTGATGAAAAGGTGGTCTTCCATAGCTTGGATAGCGAACACATGCAGGAAATCGTTAAGATTATGGTTAAACCATTGATTGCTAGCCTGGCAGAGAAAGGCATCGACTTGAAACTGCAAGCTTCAGCGTTGAAGTTGCTGGCAAGCCAAGGTTATGATCC
This sequence comes from Streptococcus oralis subsp. dentisani, assembly GCF_003944205.1. GTDB lineage: Bacteria > Bacillota > Bacilli > Lactobacillales > Streptococcaceae > Streptococcus > Streptococcus oralis_BH. Next base: position 66,917 of record NZ_RJPH01000006.1, on the reverse strand, counting down.
AGAAATGGGAGCTCGCCCACTTCGCAGAACCCTGCAAACAGAAGTGGAGGACAAGTTGGCAGAACTCCTCCTTAAGGGAGAACTGGTAACAGGCAAGACCCTCAAGATTGGTGTCAAAGCAGGTCAGTTAAAATTTGATATTGCTTAAAAATGGAGAGTCAGGAGCAATCCTGATTCTTTTTTGCTACTTTTTTATAAAAAATGATAAAAAACTATTGACAAAACAAAAATATAGTATATAATAAAAACATAGAAAACAAAAATATCAAAAACTATAAAAAGGTAAAACGTTTATGAAAAAGAAAACAGCAGTGGTGTTTGGAACCTTTGCTCCGCTTCATCAAGGGCATATCGATCTGATCCAGAGAGCAAAGCGCCAGTGTGATCAGGTCTGGATAGTCGTTTCAGGCTATGAGGGAGACCGAGGGGAGCAGGTAGGTTTAAGTCTTCAAAAACGATTTCGCTATATCCGAGAGGCTTTTCGTGATGACGAGTTGACCTCTGTCTGCAAGCTGGATGAGAGCAACCTTCCCCGTTACCCTATGGGCTGGCAGGAGTGGTTGGACCAGATGTTAGCGGAGATTTCCTATGATGAAACCCAGCAAGATTTGACTTTCTTTGTGGGAGAAGAAGAATACCAGCAAGAGCTATCTAAATGTGGATTTAGCACTGTCTTGCAAGAAAGAAAGTTTGGTATCTCAGCGACTATGATTCGAGAAAATCCAAGCAAATATTGGAAATACATCGCTCAACCCTTCCGACGTCAGTTTACAAAGAAAGTCTTGATTATGGGAAGTGCTAGTAATGGGAAGACTACTTTAGCAAAGGATTTGGCTAGGTATTACGATGCGCCCGTTAGTCTGGAATACGCGCGTGAGTACCAGATCAAAAACAATGTCCGCGACGATGAATTGACTCCAAAGGATTATTATTATCTCCTGTTGGGACAGTATGACCAGACCTCCAAGTTAATCGATAGCAATGCCAATCGAGGCCTAGTGATAGCTGATACCAACTCCTTGGTAACCAAGGGTTACTATGACTATTACATGGAGACTGAGGACCAAGGGGACTTATCAGGAGAAACCTTTGACAATCTCTTTGCCTCTATCTTGGCCAAGGAAAAATGGGACTTGATTCTCTTTGTGCAACCTGTCGGGTCTTATGTCAATGACGGATTTAGAGATATGACCATGGCGGAAGACCATATTCGCTACAGTTTTTCCCAGCATTTGGATCAGATGAGGGAGCGATACTTAACCACCATTCCACTAGTTTATCTAGCGGAGGATTACCTAGGCAATTATGAAGTGGCAAAAGTGGCTATTGATGCCATTTACCAAGCAGATTAGGAGAAGAATATGAAAAAACTAACTGAAAAAATCACACAATTTATCGAAAACTTTAAAAATGTCCATGCAGAAGCCCGCAAGATTGGTTTTGCAGGAATCATGCGCTTACTCTGGAAAGATCTCTTTGTTGGTCGTAGCCTTTTGCAGTGGTTGTATCTCATCGCCTTGTCAAGTGTTCCCTTGATCTTGGAATTCACACAAAATACGGAAAGTCATGACTGGCTGAGCTTGTTTGCATCCTGGACTGGGATTGTCTGTGTTATCTTGGTAGCAGAAGGGCGTGCAAGCAATTATCTCTTTGGGGCTATTAACTCAGCTATCTATTTGATTTTGGCCATGAATGCGACTTTTTATGGCGAAGTTTTGACGACCGTTTACTTCTTTGTCATGCAGCCGATTGGTCTCTATGCTTGGCTGTCTAATCGTATCAATGACCAAGGAAAACCAGAAGAATCCCACTTTGAAGCTAAGAAATTATCTGTTCTTGACTGGCTCAAGTACTTGGCCTTGACTGCCATTATCTGGATTGGTATGGGCTTGGCTTACCAAAGTATCAATAGCGCTCGCCCTTTCCGTGATAGTGTTACCGATGCGACCAATGGTGTTGGTCAGCTCTTGATGACACGTCTCTACCGTGAGCAATGGATTTTCTGGATTGCAACCAATCTCTTTAGTATTTATCTCTGGTGGGGTGAAAATATCCACATCCAAGGGATGTACTGGGTATACACACTCAATAGTCTAGTGGGGTGGTACCAATGGACTAAGGCAGTTCGAAAGGAGGCATAAGATGGCAGACATAAAGATTCCAGAAGGGATGACGGAAAAAGAATATTATGAAATCCATGCCAGTCAGGAGGAGTTTTTAGACTGGTACTACAAGCAGGAACTCCCTCAATATGAAAAGCCAAGCGTGACGGTGGATATGGTGGCCTACTGCTTTGTCGAAGGAAAAATCAAACTCTTGCTAATCCGTCGCAAGGCTCACCCTTATCAAAACTGTTTAGCCTTGGTTGGAGGCTTTATGGACAAGGGAGAAGATGCTGCACATGCCTGTCAGCGCGAAGTGAGAGAAGAAGTCAATCTCGATCTACCTTTGGAGAAAATCGAGCAATTGATGACGGTATCGACCCCCGGGCGTGACCCACGGGGCTGGACGGTGACCATTGCTCACTTAGTGTACCTACCTAGTCGTGCCTTAGACCTCGTTCAGGCAGGAGACGATGCCAAGGATGTCGTTTTCGTAGATGTCGATTTTCAGACAGGCAAATGCTACCTAGATGGAGTCGAGCTGGAGGAGCAAGCCTTCGCCTTTGACCATTATGCCATTATCCAAGAATCCATCAAACGAATTCAAGGCCGTCTCGACTGGAATCCGACTTTCCTTTATCTGCTGGAGGAGGAGTTCACTGTCTACGAAGGAACCGAACTAGTCAATCTCATCAATCCCGGTCGCCCCATCGTCAGCAATAACTTTCTCGTAAAATACGGCGAATATGTAGAAGAAGTCGGACTCAAACGAGTACCCAAAAAGAAACCAAGAAAAACCTATCGATTGAAATAAAAAGTGAGGTCGGGAACTTTTCCCGACCTCTTTATTTGCAATTATTAGATGTTTTTATCCTATTTCGATAGTACTGTAGGCCTTTATCCAAAATCATGCAAGCGAATTACACAAGAGTGATGTAAAAAAATGACTCTAATCTAAGAAATTTTCTATTTTTTCGTTTCGATTACGAATAGAGATAGTAGAGAGAAATTTTTTAAAATAGTTTCTCTAAATAGTTGACAGATTTAAAGCCTAATGTTACAATTATATTACAAAAAGATTTCTCAATATTTCAAAAATATTACAAAGGAGCAAAAAATGAAAAAGAAAACCTATATCAAATTGATGGCAGCGACTGTATTGGCTTCTACCTTGCTACTGGGAGCTTGTGGAAATAAAAATGAAACCACTCAAACCAGCAGCTCTGCAAAAACAAGTCAGTCATCAAGTTCCAAAGCAACTTCTTCTAGCAAAGAAAGCAAGACTCAAAAATCTTCAAGCTCAGCTTCATCTGAAAAGGCTCAGGCATCTTCTGGTCAGTCTTCTACAACGGCAGATCAGTCACAAGCGAAACCAGCACCTGAATCAAGACAAGAACAAGCAGCTCCTAATCAACAAGCCCCATCTCAGGCACCTTCAACTCAGCAAGGTTCTCAAGCCCAGTCTAACCAGTCAGGCTATGATCCAACAACTGACCGCAAACTTCAAGACAAGCAAGCTGAACACAACAAACGCTACAAGGGTGTTTTAACCATGGTCGATGGTGATTTCTCAGCAGCTGCAGGCAACTGGAAGGGAGCGAATGGCGAAACTATTACGGTTTCATCAGGGGGCCAATTTACAGTAGAAACTGCAGATGGAAAGAAAGAAAACTATTCTATCAGAGGCTACTCTTACACACTTGATGATGGTAAGTATAATGCTAAAATCGGTGGAGGAAGAATCATCCAAATTACAACAGGTGCGGATGGTAAAGTTTCGAGCGTTGCCTTGATTCAATAATAGTACCTAGGTTTTCCTAGGATCTAAAAAACCGTAAACTCAAGCGAGTTACGGTTTTTTGTATATTATGCTTTGTCTAATTGCAAGAGGGCTTCAATCTCTGCCAGAGTGCTGGCTTGGGAAATGGCTCCACGGAGTTTGGCTGCACCAGATGTTCCTCGAAGGTAGTGAGGAGCGAGTCCACGGAATTCACGAACGGCTATGTTTTCTCCTTTGAGGTTAATCAAGCGTTTCAAATGTTCGTAAGCAATTTTCATCTTGTCTTCAAAAGTCAAGTCAGGGAGAATTTCTCCTGTTTCAAAATAGTGATTGATCTGGTTGAAGAGGTAGGGATTTCCCATAGCAGCGCGACCAATCATGACAGCGTCAGCCCCGACTTCTTCGATACGCTGTTTGGCTTCTTGGACCGTACGGATGTCACCGTTGGCGATAAATGGAATCTTGGTTAGGGCTTGGGCAACCTTGTGAAGAGTCTCAAGGTCTGCGTGACCTGTGTACATTTGTTCACGGGTACGGCCGTGCATAGCGAGGGCAGAGACACCTGCAGCCTCAGCTGCGAGGGCATTCTCCACGGCTAGGGATGGATCAGACCAGCCAGTACGCATTTTGACAGTGAGGGGGATATCAAGGACAGATTGGACCTTATTGATAATAGAGTAAATCTTGTCTGGATCCTTGAGCCACATAGCGCCAGCTTCGTTTTTCACGATTTTGTTAACTGGGCAGCCCATGTTGATATCGACGATATCGGTCTTGGTGTTTTCTTGGATGAATTCTGCTGCGCGTGCAAGGCTGTCTTCATCACTACCAAAAAGTTGGATAGAAACCGGGTTTTCTCCTTCATCGATATGAAGCATGTGCAGGGTTTTTTCGTTGTTGTATTGGATTCCCTTGTCAGAGACCATTTCCATTACAACGAGTCCAGCTCCGAGCTCTTTTGCGATGGTACGAAAGGCTGAGTTGGTGACACCAGCCATGGGTGCTAAAACAGTACGATTGGGAATCTCAACATTGCCAATCATAAAAGGTGTATTAAGATTTGTCACGAATGAGTTCCTCCAGGTCGTTTTCATCAAAGTTATAAGTTGTTTGGCAGAATTGACAAGTGATTTCTGCTCCGTGATCTTCCGCTTTCATTTCCTCAAGGTCTGAGTTTGGAAGGCTGGCAAGAGCGTTTAAAAAGCGATCTTTGCTGCAGTCGCATTGGAAACGGATTTCTTCTTCAGATAGGCGTTTGTAGGATTCGTCACCATAAATAGCCTTGAGAAGGGCTTCGATATGGTCATCGCTTTCCAGAAGAGTCGAGATAGCTGGCATTTCTTGGATACGTTTCTCAAAGCGGGCAATCTCTTCTTCCTTGGCCCCTGGCAATACTTGGAGAAGGAAACCTCCGGCAACTTTGACCTTGTCGTCTTTATCCAAAAGAACATTGAGGCCGACTGCTGAAGGGGTTTGTTGACTTTCTGTCAGGTAATAGGCCAAGTCTTCACCGATTTCCCCAGAGATGAGAGGAGTCATGGAGTTGTAAGGATTTCCAGTACCGTAGTCTGTAATAACGAGGAATTGACCGTTTCCAACAAAAGGTCCAACAAGGACTTCACCAGTTGCAGTCTTTTTGATGTCAACGCCAGGATTTTGCACATAGCCTTTGACATTTCCCTTGGTATCTGCGACTGTGATGATGGCACCGAGAGAGCTCGTTCCAAGAACTTTAACTGTTAGTTTGGTATTTCCTTTTTCATTGGCTGCGAGAATTTGGCTAGCGATAAGGGTACGACCAAGTGCGACGGTTGAACTGGCTTGGGTTTGATGTTTTTCTTGAGCAGTGCGGACGGTTTCAGTGCTATCAAGGACAAAAGCACGAAAGGCTCCGCTTTCTGATATAGTTTTAATAATTTTATCCATAGCTACTATTTTAGCATAAAAATGCTCAAAGGGGGAGCCGTGTGTTTGCTGTTTCTGTGGAATAATGACGAGGAAATCAACCTTAAAATAAAATGAGAAACAGATTATTTCAGCATTTGAAAGATTTATGCTATGCTTGTAGGAGAAAATGAAAGGGGTAACAAATGTATTTAGGCGATTTGATGGAAAAAGCAGAATCTGGTCAATTTTTAGTCCTTTCCTTTCTATTACAAGATTCGCAGACAACAGTCAAGAAAGCCATGGAAGAAACAGGTTTTTCAAAAGCGACCCTAGCCAAGTACATTTCTCTGATTAACGAAAATGCCTTGGAAAGAGGACTAGAGCTGACCATCCACTTGGAAGATGAAAATCTGCGTTTGTTGATTGGTGCAGCCACAAAGGGGAGAGAGATTCGGAGCTTGTTTCTAGACAATGCCATTAAGTACCAAATTTTGGTTTACCTTCTCTATCACCAACAATTTCTAGCTCATCAGTTGGCTCAAGAATTGATGATTAGTGAGGCCACGCTTGGTCGCCACTTAGCTAGTCTAAATCAGATTTTGTCAGAATTTGACTTATCCATCCAAAATGGCCGTTGGCGAGGTCCGGAGCATCAGATTCGTTACTTTTATTTCTGCCTTTTCCGCAAGGTTTGGTCGAGTCAGGAATGGGAAGGTCACATGCAGAAAGCTGAGAGAAAACAAGAGATTGCTAGCTTAGAAGAAATCTGCGGTGCCAGCTTGTCTTCGGGTCAGAAATTAGACTTGGTTCTCTGGAATCATATCAGTCAACAGCGCCTTCGAGCTAACGCCTGTCAGTTTCAAGTCATAGAAGAAAAAATGCAGGGGTATTTTGATAATATTTTCTACCTTCGTTTGCTGAGAAAGGCTCCGTCCTTTTTTGCTGGACAACACATCCCTTTAGGAACTGAGGACGGTGAGATGATGATTTTCTTTTCGTTTCTCCTTTCCCATCGTATCTTGCCCCTTCATACTATGGAATATATCCTTGGTTTTGGAGGGCAATTAGCCGATTTGCTGACGCAATTGATTCAAGAAATGAAGAAGGAGGAGCTGCTGGGGGACTACACAGAGGACCATGTCACCTATGAACTCAGTCAGCTTTGTGGTCAAGTTTATCTCTACAAGGGCTATATCTTGCAAGATCGCTACAAGTATCAGATAGAACATCGGCACCCTTATTTGCTGATGGAGCATGACTTTCGAGATCTTGCTCAGAAAATTTTCGCCTCCTTGCCAGCTTTTCATCAGGGGACCGACCTGGATAAGAAAATTCTCTGGGAATGGATCCAGTTGATAGAGTATATGGCAGAAAATGGTGGTCAGCATATGCGGATTGGTCTGGATTTGACATCTGGTTTCCTTGTCTTTTCTAGGATGGCTGCCCTTTTGAAACGGTATTTGGAATACAATCGTTTCATTACTATTGAAGCCTATGACTCCAGTCGACATTATGATTTGTTAATTACCAACAACCCGATTCATAAGAAAGAACAGACTCCGGTTTATTATTTAAAAAATGATTTGGATATGGAGGATTTGGCGAAGATTCGTCAGATGCTCTTTGCCTAAAAGGCCTGAATTTTCAGGTCTTTTTTGTGAAATTCGCACAATCTCCTCACTTTTTTTTAAAATTTTAAAAAAAGTGATAAACAAGAAAGCGCTTTATTTTGTATACTAGTTACTGTAAAGAGGAACCCCCTCAAGATTTTATCAGGAGGACAGCACATGTCACAAGAAAAATACATCATGGCCATTGACCAAGGAACGACCAGTTCTCGTGCCATCATTTTTAACAAAAAAGGAGAAAAGGTCAGCTCTAGTCAAAAAGAATTCACTCAGATTTTCCCTCAAGCAGGTTGGGTAGAGCACAATGCCAATGAAATTTGGAACTCTGTTCAGTCAGTTATCGCGGGTGCTTTCATCGAAAGTGGTGTGAAACCAAGTCAAATCGAAGCCATCGGGATTACCAACCAGCGTGAAACAACTGTCGTCTGGGATAAGAAAACAGGACTTCCTATCTACAACGCTATCGTTTGGCAGTCACGCCAGACAGCACCTTTGGCTGAACAACTGAAAAGCCAAGGTTATGTGGAAAAATTCCATGAAACGACTGGTTTGATCATTGACGCTTACTTCTCTGCTACCAAGGTTCGTTGGATATTGGACCATGTAGAAGGCGCTCAAGAGCGAGCAGAAAAAGGAGAATTGCTCTTTGGTACTATCGATACTTGGTTAGTTTGGAAATTGACTGACGGTGCGGCTCACGTAACGGACTACTCCAATGCGGCTCGTACCATGCTTTATAATATTAAAGAACTCAAATGGGATGATGAGATTTTGGAAATCCTCAACATTCCTAAGGCTATGCTTCCAGAAGTTCGTTCTAACTCTGAAATCTATGGTAAGACTGCTCCATTCCATTTCTACGGTGGGGAAGTGCCAATCTCAGGTATGGCTGGGGACCAACAGGCAGCCCTCTTTGGACAGTTGGCCTTTGAACCTGGTATGGTTAAGAATACTTATGGAACAGGTTCTTTCATCATCATGAACACTGGTGAAGAGATGCAGCTATCTGAAAACAACCTTTTGACAACGATTGGTTACGGAATCAACGGCAAGGTTTATTATGCTTTGGAAGGTTCTATCTTTATTGCTGGAAGTGCCATTCAGTGGCTTCGTGATGGACTTCGCATGGTTGAGAATTCACCAGAGTCTGAAAAATATGCTCTCAATTCTCACAACAATGACGAAGTCTATGTCGTACCTGCCTTTACAGGTCTAGGGGCACCATACTGGAACCAAAACGCTCGTGGCTCTGTCTTTGGTTTGACTCGTGGAACAACTAAAGAAGACTTTATCAAGGCAACTTTGCAATCTATCGCTTATCAAGTACGTGACATCATAGACACGATGCAAGTGGATGCTCAGACAGCTATCCAAGTCTTGAAGGTAGATGGTGGTGCAGCCATGAACAACTTCCTCATGCAGTTCCAGGCTGACATTTTGGGAATCGATATTGCCCGTGCTAAAAACTTGGAAACAACTGCCCTAGGTGCAGCCTTCCTAGCTGGTTTGGCAGTGGGTTACTGGAAGGATTTGGACGAGTTGAAGCTCTTGAACGAGACAGGAGAACTCTTTGAGCCATCCATGAACGAATCGCGCAAGGAACAACTCTACAAGGGCTGGAAGAAGGCTGTGAAAGCAACGCAAGTCTTTGCGGAAATCGACGACTAATACTGTTTCTTGATGCAATGATCAGCTTAAGAATGAAACGACTCAGTTAGAAAGTGTGTAAATATGGAATTTTCAAAGAAAACACGTGAATTATCAATTAAAAAAATGCAGGAACGCACCCTGGACCTTTTGATTATCGGTGGAGGGATTACAGGAGCTGGTGTAGCCTTGCAAGCGGCAGCTAGTGGTCTTGACACAGGTCTGATTGAAATGCAAGACTTCGCAGAAGGAACATCTAGCCGTTCAACAAAATTGGTTCACGGAGGTCTGCGTTACCTCAAACAATTTGACGTGGAAGTGGTGTCAGATACAGTTTCTGAACGTGCAGTAGTTCAACAAATCGCTCCACATATTCCAAAACCAGATCCAATGCTCTTGCCAGTTTACGATGAAGATGGAGCGACCTTTAGCCTCTTCCGTCTCAAAGTAGCCATGGACTTGTACGACCTTTTGGCAGGGGTTAACAATACGCCAGCTGCTAACAAGGTCTTGAGCAAGGAAGAAGTCTTGGAACGCCAGCCAAACTTGAAGAAAGAAGGTTTGGTAGGAGGTGGGGTTTACCTTGACTTCCGTAACAACGATGCGCGTCTCGTGATTGAAAATATCAAACGTGCCAACCAAGACGGTGCCCTTATTGCCAACCACGTTAAGGCAGAAGGCTTCCTCTTTGATGAAAGTGGCAAGATTACAGGTGTTGTAGCTCGTGATTTGTTGACAGACCAAGTCTTTGAAATCAAGGCGCGTCTGGTTATCAATACGACAGGTCCTTGGAGCGACAAGGTACGTAATTTGTCTAATAAGGGAACACAATTCTCACAAATGCGTCCAACTAAGGGAGTGCACTTGGTAGTGGACTCAAGCAAGATCAAGGTTTCACAGCCAGTTTACTTTGACACAGGTTTGGGAGATGGGCGTATGGTCTTTGTTCTACCACGTGAAAACAAGACTTACTTTGGTACAACGGATACTGACTACACAGGCGATTTGGAACATCCAAAAGTGACGCAGGAAGATGTAAATTATCTGCTTGGTATTGTCAACAACCGCTTTCCAGAAGCAAACATCACCATTGATGATATCGAAAGCAGCTGGGCTGGTCTTCGTCCATTGATTGCAGGCAATAGTGCTTCTGACTACAATGGAGGAAATAACGGAACCATTAGCGATGAAAGCTTCAATAGCTTGATTGCGACTGTCGAAGCTTATCTATCGAAAGAAAAAACGCGTGAAGATGTTGAATCTGCTGTCAGCAAGCTTGAAAGTAGCACATCTGAGAAACATTTGGATCCATCTGCAGTTTCTCGTGGTTCGAGCTTGGATCGTGATGACAATGGCCTCTTGACTCTTGCTGGTGGTAAAATCACAGACTACCGTAAGATGGCTGAAGGAGCTATGGAGCGCGTGGTTGACATCCTCAAAGCAGAATTTGACCGTAGTTTTAAACTCATCAACTCGAAGACTTATCCTGTTTCAGGTGGAGAATTGAACCCAGCAAATGTGGACTCAGAAATCGAAGCCTTTGCGCAACTTGGAGTTTCACGTGGCTTGGATAGCAAGGAAGCTCACTATCTAGCAAATCTTTACGGTTCAAATGCACCGAAGGTCTTTGCCCTTGCTCACAGCTTGGAACAAGCGCCAGGACTCAGCTTGGCAGATACCTTGTCCCTTCACTATGCAATGCGTAATGAGTTGGCTCTGAGCCCAGTTGACTTCCTTCTTCGTCGTACCAATCACATGCTCTTTATGCGTGATAGTTTAGATAGCATCGTTGAGCCAGTTCTGGATGAAATGGGACGATTCTATGATTGGACTGAAGAAGAAAAAGCAGCCTACCGTGCGGATGTCGAAGCAGCTCTTGCTCAAAACGATTTGGCAGAACTAAAAAATTAAGAAAAAGGAAAAGAGGTGGAGGGCAGCATTCCTTGTCGCCCGCCCCTTCTTTTAAATGGAGACAAAGATATGATGAAAGAATTATTTGGAGAATTTTTGGGGACCTTAATCCTCATCCTCCTAGGAAATGGTGTTGTTGCAGGTGTGGTTCTTCCCAAAACCAAGAGTAACAATTCAGGTTGGATTGTCATCACTATGGGATGGGGAATTGCTGTAGCCGTTGCGGCCTTTGTATCTGGCACGCTCAGTCCGGCCCACCTAAATCCAGCTGTGACGTTTGCGATGGCCTTAAAAGGAACGCTCTCTTGGGGTTCAGTTTTCCCTTATATCCTAGCCCAATTCGCAGGAGCGATGGTGGCTCAGATTTTGGTTTGGTTGCAATTCAAACCACACTATGAAGCGGAAGAAAATGCAGGTAATATCCTAGCGACTTTTAGTACTGGACCAGCAATCAAGAACACAGTATCGAATTTGGTTAGCGAAATCCTTGGAACCTTTGTTTTGCTCTTGACAATCTTTGCCTTGGGACTCTATGACCTTCAGGCAGGATTAGGGACCTTTGCAGTGGGAACATTGATTGTCGGTATCGGTCTTTCACTAGGTGGGACAACGGGTTATGCCTTGAACCCAGCTCGTGACCTTGGACCTCGTATCATGCACAACCTTCTTCCAATTCCAAACAAGGGAGATGGGGACTGGTCTTATGCTTGGATTCCTGTTGTGGGGCCTGTTGTTGGTGCGGCCCTAGCAGTTCTCGTATTTTCACTTTTCTAAGATAAAAGAGCTATTTGCATTAGAGTTTGAGATGGGAATCTCAGGCTCTTTTTTGTCTATTTTGATGGCAAAACATTGATATCTTAACTTATCTTAAAATAAGCTAAAACGAACTTTTAAGTTATGGTAAACAGTTGAAAAAAAGGTTGATAAAATGGTAAAATGTTAGGAAGATAAGATAGTAAATGCATAGTTGCATAGCTTTTTTGAAAAATCATAGAAAATTGAACACACTAACTATGGGAAAACACAGAAAATTGTATATGTTTTTGGGACAGACCGTCCTATATTTTGTAATCTTACTTGGTTTGCTTTATTTTTTTAGTTACCTTGGTCAGAGCCAAGGAACCTTTATTTATAATGAGTTCTAGTTTGAAGGAGAAGAAAAACCGTGTCTAATAAACCGATAAAAGATATGATTGAAACGATTGAGCACTTTGCTCAAACACAGCCAACATATCCTGTCTACAATGTTTTAGGTCAAGAGCATACTTATGGTGATCTGAAGGCTGATTCAGATAGTTTAGCTGCAGCTATTGATCGACTTGGCTTGCCTGAGAAATCTCCAGTCGTCGTTTTTGGTGGTCAGGAATATGAGATGTTGGCTACCTTTGTGGCGCTGACTAAGTCGGGACATGCCTATATTCCAATTGACAGCCATTCGGCCTTGGAACGAGTTTCTGCTATCGTAGAAGTTGCAGAGCCAAGTTTGATTATTGCCATCTCGGATTTTCCATTAGAGCAAACTAGCGTACCGATGCTGAATTTAGAGCAAGTCCATGAAGCTTTTGCTCAAGCTTCTAGCTACGAGATGACGCATCCAGTCAAGGGAGATGATAATTACTACATCATCTTTACTTCTGGTACGACTGGTAAGCCAAAGGGAGTGCAGATTTCCCATGACAATCTCCTCAGTTTTACCAACTGGATGATTACAGATAAAGAGTTTGCGACGCCAAGTCGTCCACAAATGCTGGCCCAGCCCCCTTATTCTTTTGACCTATCTGTCATGTACTGGGCGCCAACCTTGGCACTGGGTGGTACGCTTTTCGCTCTTCCATCTGCCATCACACAGGATTTTAAGCAACTCTTTGCGTCCATATTCTCATTGCCCATTGCTATCTGGACTTCAACGCCTTCCTTTGCAGATATGGCCATGTTGTCAGAAGACTTTAATAGTGAGAAAATGCCTGGCATCACGCATTTCTACTTTGATGGTGAAGAATTGACGGTCAAAACAGCTCAAAAACTGCGCGAGCGATTCCCAAATGCCCGTATTATCAATGCCTACGGACCAACAGAAGCGACAGTGGCTTTGTCAGCAGTTGCTGTAACAGACGAGATGTTGACGACTCTCAAACGCCTGCCAATCGGCTATACTAAGGCTGATTCTCCAACCTTTATCATTGATGAGGAAGGCAATAAGCTGCCATATGGTGAACAGGGAGAAATCATTGTTTCTGGGCCAGCTGTTTCAAAAGGCTATATGAATAATCCTGAAAAAACAGCAGAAGCTTTCTTTGAATTCGAAGGTCTTCCAGCCTACCACACAGGGGATGTAGGAACTATGACAGATGAGGGCTTGCTTCTCTATGGTGGACGCATGGATTTCCAGATTAAGTTTAATGGTTATCGCATTGAGCTTGAAGATGTCTCTCAAAACCTCAACAAGTCTCGCTTTATCGAGTCGGCTGTTGCTGTCCCACGTTATAACAAGGACCACAAGGTACAAAATCTACTGGCCTATGTCATCCTAAAGAATGGTGTCCGCGAGCAGTTTGAACGTGATATCGATATTACCAAGGCTATCAAGGAAGACTTGGCAGATATCATGATGTCTTATATGATGCCATCCAAGTTTCTCTATCGAGACAGTTTGCCACTAACGCCTAATGGTAAAATTGATATCAAGGGCTTGATCAACGAGGTAAACAGTAGATGATGGAGCTTTACAAACAGCTACCTCATTTGGAACCTTATGGCAATCTTTATTATTTTTTGTATGTGATTGCTGCGACCCTACCGATATTTATCGGGCTCTTTTTCAAGAAACGTTTTGCCTGGTATGAGGTGCTGGTTAGTCTCTTCTTTATCGTCACCATGTTGGTCGGTGGAAAGACCGATCAAATAAGCGCTCTTATCCTTTATGTTATCTGGCAAGTACTGCTTGTATCTTTCTATAAAAGGTACAGGAAACGACGGGATAGTAAATGGATATTTTATCTAGTTAGTTTTCTATCCCTATTGCCTATCGTCTTTGTGAAAGTATCTCCTGCTATTCACGGACCCCAATCTTTGTTTGGCTTTTTAGGGATTTCTTACTTAACCTTTCGTGCAGTTGGGGTTATCGTTGAGTTGAGAGATGGTGTTATCAAGGATTTAACGATTTGGCAATTCTTACGTTTTCTTCTTTTTATGCCGACTTTCTCAAGTGGTCCCATTGATCGTTTTAAACGTTTCAATGAAAATTATGAGACCATTCCTGAGCGGGATGAGCTGATGGACATGCTAGAAGAGGCTGTCAAGTATATCATGCTTGGTTTCCTCTACAAGTTTATCTTGGCTCACATTTTAGGAGAGACATTATTGCCTCCGCTGAAAAATTTGGCTTTGCAGACAGGCGGTTTCTTTAATCATTATGCTTTAGCGGTCATGTACACCTTTGGTTTGGAGCTCTTCTTTGACTTTGCGGGCTACTCTATGTTTGCCTTAGCCATTTCAAACTTGATGGGTATTCATAGTCCTATCAACTTTAACAAGCCCTTTTTGTCAAGGGATTTAAAAGAGTTTTGGAATCGTTGGCACATGAGTCTGTCTTTCTGGTTCCGTGACTTTGTCTTTATGCGGATGGTGATGGTGTTGACCAGAAAGAAGGTCTTTAAAAATCGTAATGTGACCTCAAGTGTAGCCTATATTCTCAATATGCTGATTATGGGATTTTGGCATGGAGTGACCTGGTACTACATCGCCTATGGACTTTTTCATGGGATTGGGCTGGTCATCAATGACGCTTGGGTTCGTAAGAAAAAAGCACTCAATAAAGAACGGAAAAAAGCTGGAAAGGGTTCCTTACCTGAGAATCGCTGGATTCAGTTGTTTGGCATGGTTGTTACCTTCCATGTTGTCATGTTTTCATTCTTAATCTTTTCTGGATTTTTGAATGATTTATGGTTTAAAAAATAAAAGGATATAAAAAATGGATATCAAATCAGAAGTTATTGAAATTATTGATGAGTTGTTTATGGAAGATGTTTCTGACATGATGGATGAAGATCTTTTTGATGCCGGTGTCTTGGATAGCATGGGAACGGTTGAGTTGATTGTTGAGATTGAAAACCGTTTTGACATTCGTGTTCCAGTGACAGAGTTCGGTCGTGATGACTGGAATACAGCTAATAAAATCGTAGAAGGTATTGCGGAGTTGAAGAATGCTTAAACGCTTGTGGCTGATCTTTGGTCCTATCTTCATCGCTGGATTTTTGGTTCTTCTACTCATCTTTTTTTATCCAAGTACAACAAGCCATAATCTGACGGAGGAGAAGTACTCTGCAGCTTCCATCAGTAGAGAAAGTTTTAAAGAGAGAAGTCAAAAAGTGAGGGCGCTAACGGATCCCAATATGCGTTTTGTCCCTTTTCTAGGGTCAAGTGAATGGATTCGATTTGATAGTGTCCATCCAGCTGTTTTAGCAGAAAAATACAATCGTCCCTATCGCCCGTACTTTATGGGTCAGGCAGGAGCGGCCTCGCTTAACCAATATTTCGGTTTGCAGCAGATTCTGCCAGAAATCGAGGAAAAGCAGGCGGTGTTTGTCATCTCTCCTCAGTGGTTTACAGAGACGGATTACGAGCCAGCGGCGTTTCAGAGATTCTTTAATAGCGACCAGTTGACAGCTTTTTTGGAAAATCAATCTGGGGACATCTCGGCTAAGCATGCTGCGACGCGTTTGTTGAAGCAGAACCCGAGTGTGGCATTGAAAGGCATCCTTCAAAAGCTTTCAAAAGGAGAGGACTTGTCAGATGCTGATCGACTTATCATCAACGTCTTTGCACGATTCAATGAAAAGCAGTCCTCTCTTTTTGGTCAATTTTCCATTCGGGGGAAACTCAAGTACAAAGAACATGTAGAAAACTATTTAAAAGATCTTCCTGATCAGTTTTCCTATGACGCTTTAGAAGAAATTGCCCGTAAGGATGCAGAAGCAAATACGACCAATAACGATATGGGGATGGAGAATCATTTCTACACGTATGAGGTCAAAAAAGACTTAAAAAAATGGGAAGGGTATCAAAAAAATTATAACTTCCTAAAGTCGTCTGAATACAATGATTTGCAGCTGGTCCTCAATCAATTTGCCAAATCAAAAGTCAATGTGCTCTTTGTTATCCAGCCCGTCAACAAGAAATGGATGGAATACACAGAGCTCAGTGAAGAAATGTATCAACACGCAGTGGAGAAAATTCGTTACCAGTTAGAAAGTCAAGGCTTTACCAATATTGCTGACTTTTCAAAAAACGGAGGAGAACCTTACTTTATCAAGGATACTATCCACTTAGGTTGGTTGGGCTGGTTGGCTTTTGATAAGGTTGTGAATCCCTTCTTGACGGATCCAAAACCAGCTCCAGACTACAAGATGAATGACCGTTTCTTTAGTAAGGACTGGGCGACCTATGATGGAAATATCAAAGATTTCCAATAAATCGATTAAAAAAACTTGAACTTTTTTGTTCAGGTTTTTTTGGTTAAATAGCGAATGTTTTATATAAAAACCAGTCAAAAGTTTTATTTTTTCTAGAAATATCGTATAATATAAAGGAAAAAAGAAAAGAAAAGGATTTCAAAATGAATAAACGTTCTTTGTTACCTGTCTTGTCGACAGCTCTATTAGCCCCAGCTTTTTTAGCTGGACAAGTCTATGCTGAGGAAGCAACAACTCCTGCAGAAAATTCAGCTGTTGTAGCAACTCCTGCTACGTCGGCGACTCCAGCTCCTGTTGAGAGCCCTGCAGTACCGGAAACTTCGGCAACTTCAGAAGCTCCGGTAGCTCCTGTTGAATCTACTAAAAGCGAAGAAAAGGACACCGTTATCTTACACACCAATGATGTCCATGGTCGTATTGTAGAGGAAAAGGGAGTAATTGGAGATGCCAAGTTAGCGACTGTCATTGAGCAGGAACGTGCGAAATCAAATCAAAATACTCTAGTTGTTGATGCGGGAGACGCTTTCCAAGGTTTACCGATTTCCAACTCTACTAAGGGTGAAGCGCGCGCTGAAATTCTCAATCAGATGCAGTATGATGCTATGGCAGTAGGAAACCATGAGTTTGACTTTGGCCTTGATGAAGTTAAAAAATACAAGGAAATTCTAAAATTCCCATTACTTAGCTCAAATACCTATGTCAATGGAGCTCGTCTTTTTGAAGCTTCTACAATTGTTGATAAAGATAAGACTGTGGAAGGTGATGAATTTGTTGTAATCGGTGTGACAACACCTGAAACTGCTACAAAAACCCACCCTAAAAACATTAAAGGGGTAACTTTTACAGATCCAATCTCTGAAGTCAATAAGGTCATCGAAGAAGTTCAAGCCAAGGCGCGTGCAGAGGGTAAAGACTACAAACACTATGTTGTGCTCGCTCACTTGGGTGTAGATACCACAACTCCAGTCGAGTGGCGTGGTTCAACCTTGGCAGAAGCCTTGTCTAAAAATCCTCGTTTGAAAGGGAAACGCGTAACAGTAATCGATGGTCACTCTCATACAGTAGAATCAACAACCTATGGAGACAATGTTACCTATAACCAGACAGGAAGCTACCTTCATAATGTAGGGAAAATCACCTACAAATCACGTCAGCTTTTGGGCAATCCAACTCAGATTCCGGCTGCGGATGCTAAAAAATTACCAGCCAATCCAACAGTTGAAAAACTAGTCAAAGACATTAAACAAAAATACGATGCTGAAAATGCGGTTGAAGTCGTTTCAAACAGCCCTGTAGAACTCAACGGCGATCGTGAAAATGTTCGGGTTCGTGAAACCAACCTCGGAAACGTCGTAGCGGACTCCCTCTATCAGTATGGTCAAACAGGATTTAGTCATCCGACAGACATCGCTGTGACAAATGGTGGTGGCTTGCGTGAAACCATTGCAAAAGGCAAACCAATCACTAAAGGAAATGTCATTGCCGTTCTTCCGTTTGGAAATACCATCTCACAAATCCAAGTGACTGGGCAACAAGTTTTGGATATGTTTGAAAAGTCACTCGGATCTATCTTGCAGGTTGATAAGGATGGCAAGAAGGTATTGGATGAGAACGGGCAACCATTGTTAGAGCCAAGTGGTGGTTTCTTGCAAGTTTCAGGTGTGAAGGTCTACTATGATACCAACCTACCATCAGGCAAACGTGTCTTGGCCATCCAGGTTAAAAACCGTGCAACTGGTCGTTATGATCTTCTAGACCTCGCAAAAACCTACTATCTTGCAACCAATGATTTCTTAGCTGCGGGTGGTGATGGCTACACTATGTTAGGTGGCGCGCGTGAAGAAGGTCCGTCTATGGATGCAGCCTTTGAAGAGTATCTGAAAACCGCTGATTTGACCCAGTATGAAAAGATTAATCCGAACTCACGGACGATTTCTGTGGATTCTAAAAACTTTAGTCTACCAGTAGAAACGCCTCAAACGAATGCAGCTGCTAGCGATGCGACTACAAATGTACCACTTACTTATGAGGTGGCAGGTCAATTTAGCAAGAAGGCGGTTGTCTCAGAAAAAGCTCTCCCAAATACAGGAAGTGAACAATCCATCTTCTTGCTCTTGATGGGAATGGTAGCTGGTCTGGCAGGTATCTTATCGAGCCGAAAACCAAAGCAAAAATAGGTTAAATTTTACATCTAGAAGAGTCTAGGGAAACGTTTTTACGCCTTTTTCCCTTGACTCTTTTTTGGTTTATGATATAATTAACCAGTAAAGAATCGGTGGCTATCTATGTTTTTTACGAAAAGATAGCTAGGGAAGGAGTAACACATGAGACAGCTTGCACAGGAAATCGATAACTTTTTAAACGAGGTGATCTTGAGATCTGAGAACCAGCATGAAATTCTGATTGGGCATTGCACGAGTGACGTTGCCTTGACCAATACTCAGGAACACATCCTCATGCTCTTGTCAGAAGAATCCTTAACCAACTCGGAGTTGGCCCGTCGCCTCAATGTCAGTCAGGCGGCAGTGACCAAGGCTATCAAGTCTTTGGTCAAAGAGGGTATGTTAGAGACATCCAGAGATCCAAAGGATGCGCGCGTGATTTTTTATCAGTTGACTGATTTGGCTCGACCGGTGGCAGAGGAACACCACCATCATCATGAACACACGCTCTTAGCCTATGAACAAGTGGCAAGTCAGTTTACTCCAAATGAACAAGAGGTTATCCAGCGGTTTTTAACTGCTTTAGTAGGAGAAATCAAATAATGCGGTATATTACAGTAGAGGACTTATCTTTCTATTATGACAAAGAACCTGTCCTCGAGCATATCAACTACAGTGTTGATAGTGGGGAGTTTGTTACCCTGACTGGTGAAAATGGGGCTGCCAAGACAACGCTCATCAAGGCGAGTCTAGGCATCTTGCAGCCAAGATTTGGCAAGGTAACCATCTCAAAGACAAATACTCATGGGAAAAAGCTTAGGATAGCTTATCTTCCCCAGCAGATAGCCAGTTTTAATGCTGGTTTTCCAAGTACAGTTTATGAATTTGTCAAGTCGGGTCGCTATCCTCGAAAGGGCTGGTTTCGTCGCTTGAATGCTCATGATGAGGAACATATCAAGGCCAGTCTAGACTCGGTTGGTATGTGGGAACACCGTGACAAACGAATTGGTTCCCTCTCGGGAGGACAAAAGCAACGAGCAGTTATTGCTCGGATGTTTGCTTCTGACCCAGATATTTTTGTCTTGGATGAGCCGACGACAGGGATGGATGCTGGAAGCAAAAATGAATTTTACGAACTCATGCACCATAGTGCCCACCATCATGGCAAGGCTGTTTTGATGATTACCCATGATCCTGAGGAGGTCAAGGACTATGCGGATCGCAATATCCATCTAGTTCGCAATCAAGACTCGCCATGGCGTTGTTTTAACGTTCACGAAAGCGACCAGGAGGTGGAACATGCTTAGTTTGTTATCTTATGACTTCATGCAGCGTGCCTTCTTGGCGGTCATTGCCATGAGTCTCTTTTCTCCGGTTCTTGGGACTTTCCTTATCTTACGTCGTCAGAGTCTCATGAGCGATACCCTCAGTCACGTTTCTCTGTCAGGAGTAGCCTTTGGTCTGGTTTTGGGAATTTCTCCAACTATTTCAACCATTGCTATTGTCTTGATCGCTGCGGTCTTTCTAGAGTATCTCCGTACAGTCTATAAGAACTTTATGGAAATCGGAACTGCCATCCTCATGTCTACAGGGCTTGCAGTCTCCCTTATTGTCATGAGTAAGGGTAAAAGTTCGAGCTCCATGAGTTTGGACCAATATCTCTTTGGTTCGATTGTGACCATTAGCCAGGAGCAGGTGATTTTCCTCTTTGCCATTGCTGCGGTCGTTTTGCTCTTGACTTTCTTATTCTTGCGACCAATGTATATCCTGACCTTTGATGAGGACACGGCCTTTGTAGATGGCTTGCCAGTTCGTACCATGTCTATTCTTTTTAACATGGTGACAGGGGTGGCCATTGCACTTATGATACCAGCTGCGGGAGCCCTTCTGGTGTCGACTATTATGGTCTTGCCGGCTAGTATTGCCCTTCGTCTGGGGAAAAACTTTAAATCTGTTATGTTACTAGCCAGCGCTATTGGCTTTTTGGGAATGGTGGCAGGACTCTATATTTCCTACTATGCGGAAACCCCTGCCAGCGCTAGTATTACCATTATCTTTGTAGCTGTCTTTTTGTTAGTCAGTCTATTGAAACGTTTTATCAAAATAGGAGAATGAAATGAAAAAACTGAGCTTATTGCTAGCTAGTCTATGTGCCTTGTTTTTAGTGGCTTGTTCCAATCAAAAACAGGCAGATGGGAAGCTAAATATCGTGACAACCTTTTACCCTGTCTACGAATTTACCAAGCAAGTCGCAGGAGATACTGCTAATGTAGAACTCCTCATCGGTGCTGGTACAGAACCCCACGAATACGAACCGTCTGCCAAGGCAGTTGCCAAAATCCAAGATGCAGATACCTTTGTCTATGAAAATGAAAATATGGAAACTTGGGTTCCTAAATTGCTAGAATCCTTAGATAAGAAAAAAGTGAAAACCATCAAGGCGACAGGTGATATGCTCCTCTTGCCAGGTGGTGAGGAAGAAGAGGAAGGGCATGATCATGGCGGTGAGGGTCACCATCACGACTACGATCCCCACGTTTGGCTTTCACCAGCACGCGCCATCAAACTGGTAGAGCATATCCGTGACAGCTTGTCAGCAGATTATCCTGATAAAAAAGAGACTTTTGAAAAGAATGCGGCTGCCTATATTGAAAAATTGCAAGCCTTGGATAAGGCCTACACAGATGGCTTGTCTCAAGCTAAACAAAAGAGCTTTGTGACCCAGCACGCTGCCTTTAACTACCTTGCCTTGGACTACGGTCTCAAGCAAGTATCCATCTCAGGTCTCTCACCAGATGCAGAACCATCAGCGGCACGTTTGGCAGAATTGACCGAGTATATCAAGAAAAACAAGATTTCTTATATCTACTTTGAAGAAAATGCCTCACAAGCCCTCGCCAATACACTCTCAAAAGAAACGGGCGTCAAACTAGACGTGCTCAATCCGCTAGAAAGTCTGACAGAAGAAGCAACAAAGGCTGGTGAGGACTATATCTCCGTCATGGAGAAAAACCTCAAGGCTTTGAAGCAGACAACAGACCAAGAAGGACCAGAAATCGAACCAGAGAAGGAAGAAAACACCAAGACAGTTCACAATGGTTACTTTGAGGATGCAGACGTCAAGGACCGCACCTTGAGTGACTATGCTGGTAACTGGCAGTCGGTCTATCCTTTCCTTGAAGATGGGACCTTTGATCAAGTCTTTGATTACAAGGCTAAGTTGACTGGCAAGATGACCAAGGAAGAGTATAAGGCCTACTATAGAAAAGGCTATCAGACAGATGTGACCAAAATCAACATCACGGACAACACTATGGAATTTGTTCAAGGTGGCCAAGGCAAGAAATTCACCTACAAGTATGTCGGCAAGAAAATCTTGACCTATAAGAAAGGCAATCGTGGCGTGCGCTTCCTCTTTGAAGCGACGGATGCGGACGCTGGACAGTTCAAGTATGTTCAGTTTAGTGACCACAATATCGCCCCAGTCAAGGCAGAACATTTCCATATCTTCTTTGGGGGCACCAGTCAAGAAGCTCTCTTTGAGGAGATGGATAACTGGCCAACCTACTATCCAGGTAACCTATCTGGTCAAGAAATCGCCCAAGAAATGTTGGCGCATTGATGTAAGAGAAAATCCCGCAAATCTGCGGGATTTTTTTGGTAGAAACGATCATCCAGTTAGGTTGCGAGACGGTAAACCGCCTCTGCGTAGATGTCCATAGCGCGATATAGATCGTCTAGGACAGCTGCTTCATTTGCCTGATGCTCAGTTTGTTGTGCTCCTGGGAAAAGAGCGCCAAAGGCTACACAGTTTGGCATGGTGCGGGCAAAGGTAGCACCACCTGATGAGAGAGGAGGAGTTTTATCTCCGGTTTTTTCTTGGTAGACTTGCATAAGGGCAGTAACAAGTTGGCTATCTCTTGCGACATAGAGGGGTGCTAGATAGTCAAATTCTTGGTAGTCAAGTTGGTAGTCTTTGGCGCACTGGGTGAGCTGTGCCACCGGTTTCTCCTTATCTGCTAGCACAGGTATGCGTATATCGATCCGAATCTCGGAACGATCGGGATTGATGGTCAACCCTGCAACATTAAAGGAAAGGGAACCAGACGGTTCATCAGTAACCTCTCCAAAGATTCCAAGCCCTCTACCATCTTGCCCTGCTTTGTCGGTTAGAAAATGGAGGGCAGAGTGGGGTTGGAGAGGTGCGAGTACACTAGCAAGTCGAATGACTGCATTGACACCTTGACTAGCATCTTTGGCGTGTTTAGGTACCCCGAGTACGGTCACGGTTTGGTCTGTGGTTTGGTGATCAAAATTTGCTTCCTTCAACCCCCTACAAACCGCTTCATAAAGAGGACCTTGGTAACTTGCCTTATCTGGTACAACATTAAAGGCACCTCCGACATCGAGCTTGAGATGATCAGAACCGGGGCCATGAAGCTTGACTTGAAGGAGCCCCTTTTCAGCGTATGTCAAAGGAAATGACGAATCCGGTGCAAATCCCATGCTGGCTTGTTCCTCGAGGGTGTTGTAGCGTGCCATACATCTCCAAAGGGTTTCTTCATCCGTACCAAAGATAAAACGTACGCGTTTTTTGAACTGGATACCTTGGTCAAGTAAGCTTTTCACTGCATAGAGAGCTGCCAGTGAAGGCCCCTTGTCGTCTTGTGCCCCTCGTCCATAGAGTTTTCCTTCTCTGATAGTTGCTTCAAATGGAGGAGATTGCCAATCTGACAAATCTCCTACAGGCACAACATCTAAGTGGCAGAGGATGGCAAGGAGTTCTCCATCACCAACCTCTGCATAGCCATAATAACCCTTGGGATCAATATAAGTTCGAAAGCCAAGTTCACGGCAGATTTCCAGCGTCTTCTCAAGGACGTCTTGAATAGCTTGTCCAAAAGGTGTGCCATTTTCTCCTTCTTTGAGAACAGACGGGTAGGAGATAAGAGTCTTTAAACTCTGTAAAAAGCTCTGTTTAATGGAGTCGGTGATATATGAATTCATCCGTTTTACCTCACACTTTGTTCTAAAGGAATGGTAGGAAGGTGCCTAGGATAAGAAGGAGCATGCTCACGATGACAATAACGACAATGAGTTTAGTAACAAATTTCCACCAAGTTCCTAGACTAATACGACCGAGCGCAAGAGCCCCCATAACGATACCAGAAGTTGGAGCGACAAGGTTTAGTACACCAGATGCAGATTGATAGGCAGTGATGATGAGACTAGGTTTTACGTTAACGAACTCACCAAGTGGTGCCATGATTCCCATTGTAGCGCTAGCAAGTCCAGATGAAGATGGGATAAGGAATGACATAGGAAGGTAGAAGAGGTAGGTCAAAACGATGAAGGCCTGAGAAGAGAGACCTTGAAGTCCGACTTCACCCCAGTGTAGAATAGTTGCAGTAATCATACCGTCGTTCATGATAACTTGGATACCGCGGGCAATTGCTACAATCAAAGCAACACTGAGCAAGTCAGCAGCACCATTCATGAAGGCAGAGATAATCTTGCTTTCCTTAAGACCGTAAACAACACCAATAAGAATACCCATCACAGCAAAGAGCATCGCACCTTCTGGGAAGTACCAGCTACCGAATGGTAGAGCAGATGAACCGATAGCTCCACCAATAACAGGGAGACCAATCAACCAATTCTTGAAGTCTTCAAATAGAGTGATGTGCAAGTCTACCCAAGGGATAAAGCTGGCGATCATGATGATGAAAGTCAAGATGAACAAGGCAAGAACATGTTTTTGTTTCTTGTTCAAGACAGATGGAGCATTTTCGTTATCAGTGACATTGAAGTGTTTAAGGTCTTCTTCACGTTGAGAGTAGACAAGTGATTTTGTGGGATCCTTTTGAATCTTTTCTGCATAGCGGTAGACAAAGTAAGTACTAATACCTGTCATAACAAACCAGAAGATGATACGAAGGATAACCCCGTCCATAGATGACACACCTGCGGTATCAGAAGCGATAACAGTAGCAAAAGGATTGAGAGTAGAGGCAAGACAGCCGACTTGGGAACCTAGTAGAATGATGGCAACGGCAGTAATGCTATCAAAACCAACAGCCATCATAACAGGAACAAGGAGTGGATAAAATGCCATGGTTTCTTCACCCATACCATAAGTTGTTCCTCCAAGTGCAAAGAGGGGCATGAGGATGAGGATCAGCATTTTTTCGCGTCCTTTGTATTTCTTAACAATAGAGGCAATACCAACATCTAATGTGCCTGTCGCATTGACGACACCTAGAAATCCTCCAACCATGAGGATGAAGAAGGCTACGTCAATAGCGGCTTTAGTTGGTTCGTGACCGAGCATCGCCCGAATCGGAGCCATTAGGATATCGTAAATCCCTTGGGGATTAGAGTCAACAGTTTGATAGGTACCTGCAATGAGGCCACCTGCTTCGTTCGTGTCATACTTACCTGCTGGAATGATCCAAGTCAAGATTGCCATGATAGCAATAATAATGATCAAAACAGTGTAAGATGAAGGCATTTGGAACCTTTTTTTTGTTTTTTCACTCATTTGTTTTTCCTCCTAAACTATGCCACAAAGTATAAAAACGAATGATGTTGGTTTACCTGAGTACTCCTAGTTAGAGCTTGTACTTGGGTTAAAATGGCTAGTCTTTAACAATAATTGTTCCGCTTTCGGACTCGATCAAGGCGCCTAGATTGCTGAGGGAGGTGATAACAGCCTTGCCTTCTGGGCGGTTGGTTACAAAATCGATAGCAGCTTCAACTTTTGGTAGCATGCTACCCGGTGCGAATTGTCCTTGTTTGATGTATTCTTTTAGTTGACTGACAGTAACGTGTTCCAGTTTTTCCTGGTCTGGTTTATTGTAGTTTACATAGACATAGTCTACGCCAGTAAGGACGATGAAGAGATCAGCTTCGACGAGTTCTGCTAGTCGTTGAGAAGCAAAGTCTTTATCAATAACGGCTTCGACTCCACTTAAGTAACCGTTTTCATTTTTAACAACAGGGATACCTCCTCCACCTGCTGCGATGACAACTTGACCATTATTGAGCAAGGTGCGGATGCTGTTGATTTCTTTGATGTCGATTGGTTTTGGTGAAGCCACCACTTTACGCCAGCCACGACCGGCATCTTCTTTGAAGGTTGCTCCTGTTTTT
This sequence comes from Streptococcus oralis subsp. dentisani, assembly GCF_003944205.1. Classification (GTDB taxonomy): domain Bacteria; phylum Bacillota; class Bacilli; order Lactobacillales; family Streptococcaceae; genus Streptococcus; species Streptococcus oralis_BH. Next base: position 41,177 of record NZ_RJPH01000006.1, on the reverse strand, counting down.
TCGCTCTCAGCTTTGGCATCCTCTTCTGAGTAGAATGGACCGATTGGTTTGGTTGGATTGATAAAGGCAGGGTCTTCTTTGTCTACTATAACTTGGGTAACAACAGAAGCGACATTTTTATCAAGTCCTACATCGAGCAATGCGTTATCAAGAGCACATTGTAGCCAAAAACCGATACTACCCTCGGTCATGGCAACCAAAGAATCAAGGGGGAAGGCAGGGTTTTTTTCCGAATCTGCCATCAAGTGTTGAAGCAAGAGGTTACCAACTTGAGGACCATTTCCGTGAGTGATGATCAGTTCATCACCGTTTTGAATCAACTTGACCAGATGACGAGCTGTTTCTACCAGAGCAGCTTGTTGAGCTTGGGCAGATGGATCAGTGGAGAGGATGGCATTTCCGCCTAAAGCAACGACGATTTTTCTATGAGACATGAGCTCTCCTTTCTTTAATATGGTAAACCTGACAGAACTCCAAGAGCTACAGGCAGGTATGATGATAAAATATGAAGTGGAGGTAGCGTCTTTTCAAAAGACAAATTAGTCATTACTACTAGTAAAAGGGGTTGAACGCATAGCCGACGTTTATCAGAATGAGACTAGGAAGCAGGAAGATGACAAGAGTAAGGTGGCAAATTTGTCAAAGAGGATCCTTGCTTTCTTTCGCTAGAACTGATAAGCTATCATAGCTTTCGTCTCAACCCCTGTGTTGTGTATACGAGTAAGTTTTATACTTTAGGAATGTAGAGATTTCCAAGAGTAGCAGCCATAACAGCTTTGATAGTGTGCATACGATTTTCTGCTTGGTCAAAGTGACGAGCATACTTGCTGCGGAAGACTTCGTCTGTTACTTCCATTTCCTCTACGCCAAATTTTTCAGCAACATCTTTACCATAGACAGTGTGAGTGTCGTGGAATGCTGGCAAACAGTGCAAGAAGATTAAGTTTTCGTTGCCAGCTTTCTTCACCAATTCCATGTTAACTTGGTACGGTTTCAAAAGTGCAACGCGTTCTGCGAATTTGTCCTCTTCACCCATAGATACCCAAACGTCTGTGTAAAGTACATCTGCACCTTTGACAGCTTCGTCTGCATCTTCGGTGATGAGGATGTGTGCACCACTTTCTTTAGCAAATCCTTCAGCCAATTCAACGATTTCTTTTTCTGGGAAGAGTTCTTTTGGTGAGAAGATGTGAACGTTAACACCAAGGATAGCACCTGTTACGAGCAAGCTATTGGCAACGTTGTTACGTCCATCACCACAGTAAACCAATGTCAAGCCTTCCAAGCGACCGAAGTTTTCTTGAACAGTCAAGTAGTCAGCGAGCATTTGAGTTGGGTGCCATTCGTCAGTTAGACCATTCCATACTGGAACACCTGAGAATTCTGCCAGTTCTTCAACCATACGTTGGCTGAAACCACGGAATTCAATCCCGTCAAACATGCGTCCCAATACTTTAGCAGTATCTTCAGTAGATTCTTTTTTACCTAACTGAATGTCATTTGCTCCGAGGTACTCTGGATGAGCACCAAGGTCAATAGCTGCAGTTGTAAAGGCTGCACGTGTACGAGTAGAAGTTTTTTCAAACAGGAGAGCGATATTTTTGCCAGCAAGGTAGTGGTGTTGGATATTTCGTTTTTTCAAATCTTTCAAGTGAGCTGAAAGACCGATAAGGTATTCTAACTCTGCGCGGGTAAAGTCTTTTTCTGCTAAGAAACTGCGTCCTTGGAATACTGAATGTGTCATTCTATTATTTCCTCTTTCTATTTTTTACATTTTTTATTGACAAATACTGAACAGCGATTATACTTCTTCACGTTCAAATGGCATAGACATACAACGAGGTCCACCACGGCCCCGAACCAATTCGCTTCCGCGAATCTTAATCAAGCGAAGCCCGTATTCTTCTAGGATCTTATTGGTAATGGTATTGCGGGCATAAACGACGACTACACCAGGTGCGATGGTCAAAGTGTTGGAGCCGTCATTCCATTGTTCACGCGCAGCTGCTACGATATTGCCACCACCGCAACGGATCAAATGAACTTTTTCTACGCCGAGGTTCTTCGCAAGAAGTTCAGCTAAGTCACCTTTTTCTTCGACAATCTTGAGTTTTTCATCTTCATAAGTGACAGAGTACACACGAAGATCGCCTTCGATTTCTGGGTGAATTGTGAACTTGTCATAGTCAACCATGGTGAAGACAGTATCCAAGTGCATGAATTTACGGTTGTTAGCAAATTCAAATGCCAATACTTTCTTGAAGCCAACATTTTTCTTGAAGATGTTCACCAAAAGTTTTTCAATCGAAGCTGCGTCTGTACGTTGAGAAATACCTACTGCGAGAACGTCTTTAGAAAGAACGAGCTCATCTCCACCTTCAATACGAGTATCTTCTTCACGGTTGTAGACCAATTCGACTTTTCCACCATAGATTGGATGGTATTTGAAGATATATTTACCGTAAAGTGTTTCACGGTTACGAGTGTCGGCAAACATGTGGTTAAGCGATACGGCATTACCAATAGTTGCAAATGGGTCGCGAGTGAAGTAGAGGTTTGGCATTGGGTCGATAGCAAATGGATAGTCTGACTCAACCAAGTCAGTTAAGCCTTTTGCTTCTTCAGGAATTTCTGGCAATTCAACTTTTTGAACCCCTGCCATAGTTTTTTCAACCAATTCTTGGTTGTCCTTGATACCGTGAAGCAATTCACGAATAGCCGCCTTGGTTTGACGACCACGTATGTTGGCTTCGTCTAAATATTCCTCGATAAATTGATCGCGGATTTCTGGGGAAGTCAATGATTCAGCAGCCAATTGCTCTAGGTAAAGGACCTCAATTCCTTCATCACGAAGAGCTTGAGCAAATGCGTCATGTTCTTTTTGAGCATCTTCCAAGAATGGAATGTCATCAAAAAGAAGCCTTTCGAGATAGTCCGGCAACAAGTTTTCCAACTCTTTGCCTGGACGGTGCAACATAACTTTTTTCAGTTTCCCAATTTCTGAGAATACCTGAATTGGATGTGAAGACATGTGTTTTCCTCCTTAAAAATTTTTAACGGTGGCACCTTTTTGGTACCGCTTACATTTACGTTATATCATATTCTCAGAGGCGTGTCAATAGTAAAAAATGACTAAAAATTCGGACAAAACAAGGTTTTAGTAGTATTTTATGTTATTATACGATGGCAAAAGGAATTAGAGGAAATAAATGTATAAACTTCTACTAAAAAGAATATAATATTTTTTGAAAAAATTATGCTAAATTTCACATTTTAAGAAGAAATGTCCAGATTTTAATTCAGTTCTGACGAGGAATTGAGAGGAGCAGTGATTGAAAGTCGTTTAGAAAATTATATGAAATCTATCTGAAAGCCTTTCTTTTGAATGGCATAAAATGTATATTGTACAAATTATAGAATCTTTTCCGAGTATTTAGGAAGACAGCCTTGTCTTATTGACGGTACCTAGATTTTTTGTTATAGTCAACGAGGTAAGAACTAGGAAGAAGGGTTTATTCACAAGTTGTGGATAAGTCTAGGGAAAGCAGGACATTCAGCTAATATCCAAGAGGGTTCTTGAAAATTTCCCCGACAACTAGTAACTGGCTAGCTTTCTAGTAGAAATCCTAGTGCAGTGGGGATTTGAGCAGAGTTTGCTGAAGGTGATAGGTTCAAAGTCAAAGAGCTGGAGTCTAGAAAAGCTAGTTTTTAGGCATATTTTCTTATCCACAATCTGTGGATAACTTTGTGAACAAGAGAAATAATCAGAGAAAGAGATTTGAGATGATGACGAAAATAAAATCACATGGACCATTACCAAGTCAGTCCCAGCTAGCTTATTTAGAGGATGAACTAGCTGCCTTTATCCATTTTGGCCCCAATACCTTTTATGACCAAGAATGGGGAAGTGGACAAGAGGATCCCAAGCGTTTTAACCCGACCAAGTTGGATGCGCGTGAGTGGGTTCGAGTGCTCAAAGAAACGGGTTTTAAAAAACTGATTTTGGTGGTGAAGCACCACGATGGTTTTGTCCTCTACCCGACAGCCCATACAGATTATTCGGTCAAGGCTAGCCCTTGGAGGGATGGACAGGGGGACTTGCTTCTCGAGGTTTCTCAAGCTGCAACAGAGTTTGACATGGATATGGGAGTGTATTTATCTCCTTGGGATGCCCATAGTCCCCTCTATCATGTGGACCGAGAAGCGGACTACAATGCCTACTATCTAGCTCAATTGAAGGAAATCTTGTCAAATCCTGCCTATGGTAATGCCGGGAAGTTCGCTGAGGTGTGGATGGATGGTGCTCGAGGCGAAGGGGCCCAGAAAGTCAACTATGAGTTTGAAACTTGGTTTGAAACCATTCGTGACTTGCAGGGCGATTGTTTGATTTTCTCAACTGAAGGGACCAGTATCCGCTGGATTGGAAATGAACGAGGCTATGCAGGGGATCCCTTGTGGCAAAAAGTCAAGCCAGACCAGTTAGGAACAGAAGCGGAATTAGATTATCTACAGCACGGAGACCCCTCTGGGACGCTATTTTCAATCGGTGAGGCAGATGTTTCTCTTCGGTCAGGCTGGTTTTACCATGAGGATCAGGACCCCAAGTCTCTCGAGGAATTGGTCGAAATCTACTTTCACTCAGTGGGACGAGGAACCCCTCTTTTGCTCAATATTCCGCCAAACCAAGATGGTCTCTTTGATGAAAAAGATATCCAGCGACTTTATGAATTTGCTGCCTACCGTGATGAGCTCTATAAAGAAGATTTGGCTTTGGGAGCCAAGGTATCTGGTCCGGCTCTATCACCAGACTTTGCCTGTCATCATCTGACAGATGGACTGGAATCTAGTTTATGGGCAAGTGGTGCAGAGTTGCCAATCCAATTAGAGCTCGATTTAGGGGCACCTAAAACTTTCGATGTGATTGAGCTGAGGGAAGATTTGAAGCTGGGGCAACGCATCGCTGCTTTCCATGCTCAGGTAGAGTTGGATGGTGTCTGGCAGGAGTTTGGATCTGGTTATACTGTTGGCTACAAATGTCTCTTACGAGGATCAGTCGTTGAGGCGCAGAAGATACGTGTGACCATTACAGAGGCACAGGCTTTGCTTTTGTTGACTAAGATTTCACTCTATAAAACACCTACCTTATTGAGAAGAGAAGCTGTTCAGCAACTAGAGTTCTCAGAAAAAAGTCTGGCTGTGACCAAGGGAGAAAATGCCCATTTTACAGTTAAGCTCAGAGAATGTAGTGGTCCTTTAGAAGCTAAGATTTCGATTCAACCAGGGACGGGTGTGCATGGTGTCGCTTATCGGGACGAGATTCAAGTCCTTGCGTTTCAAGTTGGTGAGACTGAAAAAAGGTTGACGCTTCCAACCTTGTATTTCGCAGGAGATAAAACCTTGGATTTCTATCTGAACCTAATGGTGGGTGGTCAGCTGGTTGATCAACTTCAAGTCCAAGTTTCATAAAAGAAGAACCTTTGCGTGGTGCAAAGGTTCTTTTGGTTATGAGTGATTTGGTAGCCAGCTGAGGGTGAAGGTCAGTTGCTCAGCTTTCAAGAGGTCTTGGTGTTGTATGCTAGATACTGGCACCTTATCCAGTCGGCATTCTTTGACAAAGTTGAAATGGCTGTGGTTTTGATCAGTATGGATATCCAGCCATTTATTTTCCTTAGCCAGGTAGACACGGAGGTGATCAAAGAGAGGAATTCCGAGATCATAGCTGGGCTTGCCTGGACAGGTCGGATAGAATCCGAGAGCTGACCAGATGTACCAAGCCGAGAGGCTACCATTGTCCTCATCGCCAGGATAGGCTTCCCAGCTTGGGTGAAAGGCTTTCTGACGGAGCGTCTTGATGAGAAGAGCGGTATAGTCAGGGTAGTCGCTGTAGCGAAAGAGATAAGGAATGTGGAAACTAGGTTGGTTTGAAATGGCTATTTGTCCAAAAGGAGCTGTAGCCATTTCGCTCATTTCATGAATCTCGTAACCATAGCCGGTGGTTTCAAAGAGAGGAGCGTCCTGACAGGATTTCAAAAGATAGTGGCTAAATGCTTCTTTTCCGCCCATGAGTTGACGCAAACCTGGGATGTCATGTAAGACGCCTAAAGTCGCTTGAATGGCGGAACATTCGGCGTAGTCTCGTCCCCAACTATAAGGAGAGAAGTCAGGGCGGAAGATTCCTTGACTATCACGCGCTCGCATGTAACCTATCTCAGCGTCAAATAGATGGCGGTAATTTTGTGATGCAGACATGTAGGTCTCAGCTATTTCTCTTTTCCCTAGTTTTTCGGCACAGCTGGTGATACAAAAGTCACTATAGGCATGGTCAAGGGTGTGGCTGACACTTTCGTGGTGGTCGGTAGAGAGATAACCTAATTCTTGGTATTGTGCCAAACCGTGGCGACCATTGATGCCGAGAGGGTCAGACTTGGTGGCTGTTTCAAGCATGGCTTGGAGGAGTTTTTCTTCCAAGTCAGGAGCCATTTCCTTGCAGGCGCTATCTGCGATAATACCGTCCAATAGAGTCCCTGGCATCATGCCACGTTCATCTGGGGCTAGCCATTTAGGCAGAAAACCAGTATCGCGGTAGCTATTGAGGAAACCTTCTAGAAAGCGGTGATAGTGTTCCGGTATGATAAGGGCAAAGAGGGGGAAGGTGGTGCGGAAGGTATCCCAGAAACCATTATTGCTAAAGAGGACACCGGGCTGGACAGCACCAGTAGCCAGATCCATGTGGATGGCCTGCCCTGACTCGTTCACCTCATAAAAAGTCTGTGGGAATAGGAAGAGTCTGTAAAGGCAGTGATCAAAGAAGGTTCGGTCAGCCTCTCCTGTCTCCATAATATCAAAACGATGGAGGAGATTCTCCCAGTTCGCTTTCGCACTTGCTTTACAGCTATCAAAGTCCTTCTGAGGTAGATTAAGTAGAGCTTGAGAAGGGGAGATGAAAGAAGTTGCTAGCTGGATCTCAGCATGACTGCTTGCTAAGTCAATTCGCCAGTCTCCGCTTTCTTGGTTGACAGCAAGAATATTCGTATTTATTTGTAGGGCAGTGAATAGTTTTAGCGGATTTTTATTGGTTTCTGTTTTACCTTCTTGTCTCAGGGCAAGAGTCCGCTTATCTACCTGCTCAACTGTTAGGTCATCTGCTGCGTGAAGGTAGAGGGAGAGGGATTTACCTTGCTTTTGCTCTAGGCGCATAGAGGCACCATAGCAGGTAGGGGTTAATTGGGTTTCAATCTGATAACGCAGAGAAAAGAGCTTCAAGTAGTGAGGCTGGAAGCAAGCTTTATCTATATCATAGGAAGACTGACGATGGAAGAGACTGTCTCCCCCAATCTGGCCTGTGACAGGTGTCAGAAGGAGCCAAGAGTAGTCCCCAAGCCAAGGGCTGGGCTGGTGGGTTAATCGAATCCCCTGAAAGATGGGCAGATGCGGATCGAAAAACCAAGCTCCCTCCTGATCGCTGGTCTGAGGTACAAAATAATTCATCCCGAAAGGGACGCCTGTGTAGGGCAGGGTATTTCCCCGAGAAAAGGCATGCTTGCTAGCAGTCCCAAAGCGGGTATCGATGGTTTCAAGTAGTGGTTTCATAGTCTTTCCTTTAGCTGTTTTTCTACATTATATCAGAAAAAGAGAGTCTTTAGATATGGAGTTCGAAAGTAAGCAATTTTGTAGAAAAATGACTATCATTTGTGTATGTATTTTCTGTCTCAAAAACTATATACTGAACATGAAACTTGTTTGAAAGAGGAAATTGCACGATGATTTATTCGAAAGAAATTGTTAGAGAGTGGCTGGACGAAGTAGCGGAGCGGGCTAAGGACCATCCGGAGTGGGTGGATGTCTTCGAGCGTTGCTATACAGACACCTTGGACAATACGGTTGAAATCTTAGAAGATGGCTCAACTTTTGTCTTGACAGGGGATATTCCTGCCATGTGGCTTCGGGATTCGACAGCCCAACTCAGACCCTACCTTCATGTGGCTAAAAGAGATCCTCTCTTGCGTCAGACCATTGCTGGTTTGGTCAAGCGTCAGATGACCTTGATTCTCAAGGATCCGTATGCCAATTCCTTTAACATTGAGGAAAACTGGAAGGGTCACCATGAGACTGACCACACAGAGCTTAATGGCTGGATTTGGGAACGCAAGTATGAGGTGGACTCGCTTTGCTATCCTCTGCAGCTGGCTTATCTCCTCTGGAAAGAAACTGGCGAGACCAGTCAGTTTGATGAGACTTTTGTCGTAGCGACCAAGGAAATTCTTCATCTTTGGACAGTGGAGCAAGACCACAACAATTCACCTTATCGTTTTGTCCGCGACACAGATCGAAAAGAAGATACCTTAGTAAATGATGGCTTTGGACCTGCCTTTGCAGTGACAGGTATGACCTGGTCAGCCTTCCGCCCGAGTGATGACTGCTGCCAGTATAGCTATTTGATTCCGTCCAATATGTTTGCCGTAGTCGTATTGGGGTATGTGCAAGAAATCTTTGCAGAACTAGACATAGCTGATAGCGAGAGTATTATCGCAGATGCTAAGCGTCTCCAGTCTGAAATCCAAGAAGGGATTGAAAACTACGCCTATACCACTAACAGCAAGGGTGAAAAGATTTACGCCTTTGAAGTGGATGGTTTAGGAAATGCTAGCATCATGGATGACCCAAATGTACCAAGTTTGTTGGCTGCGCCTTATCTGGGTTACTGCGATGTCAACGATGAAGTGTATCAAGCAACTCGTCGCACCATTCTGAGCCCTGAAAATCCATACTTTTACCAAGGAGAATATGCTAGCGGTCTCGGAAGTTCTCATACCTTTTATCGCTATATCTGGCCTATTGCCCTTTCTATACAAGGTTTGACAACAAGAGATAAGGCAGAGAAGAAATTCTTACTCGATCAGCTGGTTGCCTGCGATGGTGGAACAGGTGTTATGCACGAAAGCTTCCACGTGGATGACCCAACGCTTTACTCACGTGAATGGTTCTCCTGGGCCAACATGATGTTCTGTGAATTGGTCTTGGATTATCTAGATATTCGCTAGTCAGTTCTTTAGTTAGATAGAAATAAAAATTTAAGTTAGAATGAGGTTTTACTTCATGGAAAATGTTGTTGTACATATTATCTCACACAGTCACTGGGATCGTGAGTGGTATCTCCCTTTTGAAAGCCACCGTATGCAGTTGGTGGAATTATTTGACAATCTTTTTGATCTCTTTGAAAATGATCCTGAGTTCAAGAGCTTCCACTTGGATGGACAAACCATTGTCCTTGATGACTATTTGGAAATTCGCCCTGAAAATCGCGACAAAGTCCAAGGTTACATTGACGAAGGCAAACTCAAAATTGGTCCCTTTTACATCTTGCAGGATGATTACTTGATTTCAAGTGAAGCCAACGTTCGCAATACCTTGATTGGTCAAGCTGAATGTGCAAAATGGGGCAAATCAACCCAGATTGGTTACTTCCCAGATACCTTTGGAAATATGGGGCAAGCTCCTCAAATCCTTCAAAAATCAGGCATTCACGTGGCAGCCTTTGGACGTGGTGTGAAGCCGATTGGCTTTGACAACCAAGTCCTCGAAGATGAGCAGTTTACGTCCCAGTTTTCAGAAATGTACTGGCAGGGTGCAGACGGAAGTCGTGTCCTCGGAATCCTCTTTGCCAACTGGTACAGTAATGGGAATGAAATTCCAGTGGATAAAGACGAGGCCTTGACTTTCTGGAAACAAAAATTGGCAGACGTGCGTGACTACGCTTCGACCAACCAATGGTTGATGATGAACGGATGTGACCACCAGCCTGTACAGCGAAATCTGAGTGAAGCCATTCGTGTGGCAAATGAACTCTTCCCAGATGTGACCTTTGTGCACAGTTCATTTGATGACTATATCCACGCAGTAGAAAGTGCCCTGCCGGAGCAGTTATCAACGGTTACAGGTGAGTTGACCAGTCAAGAAACAGACGGTTGGTACACACTTGCCAACACTTCTTCTTCCCGTATTTACCTCAAACAAGCCTTCCAAGAGAACAGTAACTTGCTGGAGCAAGTAGTGGAACCATTGACTGTCATCACTGGCGGACATAACCACAAGGACCAGTTGACCTATGCTTGGAAAGTCCTTCTACAAAATGCGCCCCATGATAGTATCTGTGGCTGTAGCGTGGACGAAGTTCACCGCGAGATGGAGACACGCTTTGCCAAGGTTAACCAAGTCGGAAACTTTGTAAAAACTAACCTTCTCAATGAGTGGAAGGGTAAAATTGCAACACAGGAAGCTCAAAGCGACCATCTCTTTACGGTCATCAACACTGGCTTGCATGACAAGGTCGATACTGTCAGCACAGTGATTGATGTGGCGGTTTGTGATTTCAAGGAATTGCACCCAACAGAAGGTTATAAGAAAATGGCAGCCTTGACTTTGCCAAGCTACCGTGTCGAAGACCTGGAAGGGCATACTGTAGAAGCGAAAATCGAAGATCTGGGAGCTAACTTTGAGTATGATTTGCCAAAAGACAAGTTCCGTCAGGCTCGTATCGCTCGACAAGTGCGCGTGACAGTCCCTGTTCATCTAGCACCTCTCTCTTGGACAACCTTCCAATTGCTTGAAGGAGAACAAGAACACCGTGACGGTATTTACCAAAATGGAGTGATTGATACGCCATTTGTAACGGTCAGTGTGGATGAAAATATCACAGTCTACGACAAGACAACTCATGAAGCTTATGAAGATGTTCTTCGCTTTGAAGACCGTGGTGACATTGGAAATGAGTATATCTATTTCCAACCAAAAGGAACAGAGCCTATCTACGCAGAACTCAAAGGCTGTGAAGTCTTGGAAAATACAGCTCGTTTTGCCAAGATCTTGCTCAAGCATGAATTGACAATTCCAGTAAGTGCAGATGAAAAACTGGATGCGGAACAAAGAGGAATCATCGAGTTTATGACGCGTGAAGCTGGGCGCTCAGAAGAATTGACAACCCTACCTCTTGAAACAGAGATGACCGTCTTTGTTGACAATCCACAAATCCGCTTCAAGACTCGCTTTACTAACACTGCCAAAGACCACCGTATCCGTCTCTTGGTCAAGACTCATAATACGCGTCCAAGCAATGACTCTGAAAGCATCTATGAGGTGGTGACACGACCAAACAAACCAGCTGCTTCTTGGGAAAATCCTGAAAATCCACAACACCAACAAGCCTTTGTCAGCCTTTATGATGATGAAAAAGGAGTGACGGTGGCTAATAAAGGATTACACGAGTATGAAATCCTTGGAGATGACACTATTGCAGTGACTATTCTTCGTGCCTCAGGTGAGCTAGGTGACTGGGGTTACTTCCCAACACCAGAGGCTCAATGTTTGCGTGATTTTGAAGTCGAGTTTGCACTTGAATGCCACCAAGCACAAGAACGTTTCTCAGCTTTCCGTCGTACCAAAGCCTTCCAAACACCATTCACTAGTCTTCAGGTTGCTAAACAAGAAGGAAGTGTTGCTGCGACTGGTAGCCTCTTGAGTCATGCGGCGCTCAGCTTGCCACAAGTCTGCCCGACAGCCTTTAAAGTGGCTGAAAATGAAGAAGGATATGTACTCCGTTACTACAATATGAGTAAAGAAAATGTGCGCATATCAGAACACCAACAAACCATTTTGGACTTACTTGAGCGACCATATCCAGTTCATTCAGGACTATTAGCGCCACAAGAAATTCGCACAGAATTGATTAAAAAAGAAGAAATTTAAGAGATTTGAAACTTCTCTAGAATGAGGAGACGGAACTCCCGCTGAGAAGAATTTCAAACGAAGTGAATAAGAAAAGAAAGGAGGGGCGAGAGAGTAAGGATTAACTACTGATTCGCCCCTTTTTACGGTAAAGAACAATGACCATTGCAACCATTGATATCGGAGGGACTGGGATTAAGTTTGCCAGTCTGACTCCTGATGGAAAAATACTAGATAAGACAAGTAAACCGACGCCAGAAAACTTGGAGGATTTACTGACTTGGCTAGACAAATGCTTGGCAGAGAAAGATTATAAGGGCATTGCCATGAGCGTTCCAGGCGCGGTCAATCAAGAAACAGGAGTGATCGAGGGAATTAGTGCCGTACCTTATATTCATGGCTTTTCTTGGTATGAGGCCCTTGCTCATCATCAGCTACCTGTCCATCTGGAAAATGATGCCAACTGTGTTGGGCTTAGTGAACTGCTGGCTCACCCAGAAATTGAAAATGCAGCCTGTGTCGTGATTGGTACAGGAATCGGCGGCGCCATGATTATCAATGGCAAGCTTCACCGAGGTCGCCACGGCTTGGGAGGAGAGTTTGGCTACATGACAACCATTGCACCAGCAGAAAAGCTCAACAACTTGTCGCAACTAGCGTCAACTGGAAATATGGTGCGATACGTGATTGAAAAATCTGGTCAGACTGACTGGGACGGACGCAAGGTTTACCAAGAGGCTGCAGCTGGTAATGCTCTTTGTCAAGAAGCTATTGAGCGCATGAACCGTAATCTGGCTCAAGGCTTGCTCAATATTCAGTATCTGATCGATCCAGATGTCATTAGTCTGGGAGGCTCTATCAGTCAAAATCCAGACTTCATCCAAGGTGTCAAACAAGCTGTCGATGAATTTGTCGAAACCTACGAAGAATACACTGTCGCACCAGTTATCCAGGCCTGCACCTATCATGCAGATGCCAATCTCTATGGTGCCCTTGTCAACTGGCTACAGGAGGAAAATCAGTGGTAACATTTACAGGACTTAGTCCCAAACAAACTCAGGCAATCGACTTGCTGACAAAACATATCTCTTTACCAGATGTGGAAGTGGCAGTCGCTCAGTCTGATCAAGCGTCTATCTCTCTCAAGGGTGAAAGTGGACACTATCAACTAACTTACCGCAAACCTCACCAACTCTACCGCGCCTTGTCCTTATTGACAACAGCTCTAGTAGAAGGTGATAAGGTAGAGATTGAAGAAGAAGCTGCTTACGAAGAGTTGGCCTACATGGCAGACTGTTCGCGAAATGCGGTGCTGAATGTGGCTTCTGCCAAGCAGATGATTGAGGTCTTGGCTCTCATGGGTTACTCAACCTTTGAGCTCTACATGGAAGACACCTACCAGATTGAGGGACAGCCATACTTTGGTTACTTCCGTGGCGCCTACTCAGCTGAAGAGTTGCAGGAAATCGAATCCTATGCCCAGCAGTTTGACATGGCTTTTGTGCCCTGTATCCAGACCTTGGCCCACTTGTCGGCTTTTGTCAAATGGGGTGTCAAAGAAGTGCAAGAACTCCGTGATGTAGAGGACATTCTCCTTATTGGCGAAGAAAAGGTTTATGATTTGATTGATGGCATGTTTGCCACTCTGTCAAAACTGCAGACTCGCAAGGTCAATATCGGGATGGACGAGGCACACTTGGTTGGCTTGGGACGCTACCTCATCTTGAACGGTGTTGTAGACCGTAGTCTCCTCATGTGTCAACACTTGGAGCGCGTGCTGGATATTGCTGACAAGTATGGTTTCCACTGCCAGATGTGGAGTGATATGTTCTTCAAACTCATGTCAGCGGATGGTCAGTACGACCGTGATGTGGAAATTCCTGAGGAAACTCGTGTCTACCTAGATCGTCTCAAAGACCGTGTGACCTTGGTTTACTGGGATTATTATCAAGACAGCGAAGAAAAGTACAACCGTAACTTCCACAACCATCACAAGATTAGCCAAGATATTGCCTTTGCAGGGGGAGCTTGGAAGTGGATTGGTTTCACACCCAACAACCATTTCAGCCGTCTTATTGCTATAGAGGCCAATAAAGCCTGTCGTGCCAATGACATCAAAGAAGTCATCGTGACGGGTTGGGGGGATAATGGTGGGGAAACAGCCCAGTTCTCTATCCTACCAAGCTTGCAAATTTGGGCAGAACTCAGCTATCGCAATGACCTAGACTGTCTGTCTGCTCACTTTAAGACTAATACAGGTCTTTCGGTTGAGGATTTTATGCAGATTGACCTAGCCAATCTCTTGCCAGATCTACCAGACAATCTCAGTGGCATCAATCCCAACCGCTATGTCTTTTATCAGGATGTTCTCTGTCCGATCCTTGATCAGCACATGACACCTGAACAGGACAAACCTCACTTCGCTCAGGCAGCTGAGATTCTCTCTGACATTAAAGAAAAAGCTGGGAACTATGCCTATCTCTTTGAAACTCAGGCTCAGTTGAACCAGATTTTAAGCAGTAAAGTGGATGTGGGACGACGCATCCGAGAAGCTTACAAAGCCGGTGACAAAGTCCGCTTGCAGCAAATCGCTAGAGAAGAATTACCAAAACTCAGAAGTGAGATAGAAACCTTCCACAAACTCTTTAGCCACCAATGGTTGAAAGAAAACAGGGTCTTTGGTTTGGATACAGTCGATATCCGTATGGGTGGACTCTTGCAAAGGATCAAGCGAGCAGAGAGTCGCATCGAGGCTTATCTGGCAGGCCAGATTGACCGCATCGACGAACTAGAAGTTGAAATCCTTCCATTTAATGATTTCTATGGAGATAAGGATTTTGCAGCTACAACAGCCAACCAGTGGCACACCATTGCGACAGCTTCGACGATTTATACGACATAGGCATTTATCACAAACAGTTAAACATCTCCTTTTAAACACATGGAGATGTTTTTTGATTTGGAGATAGGGAAGGAGTATAATGAAGGTAGAAAGATAGTTTGGAGGTCTGACCATGAAAAAGCTACTACTAGTCCTAGCTACTAGCATGCTAGTCTTATCTGCCTGCCATAAAACGACAGAGGATGGATCAACTAGTCCGTCAATACCAAGGGAGCAACAAACCAAGGAAACAACCAACTATTTTCACTATTTAGCAGATTCCTATCAAAAGGCTCTTTCGCACGAAAAAGAAGTCAAGGATGCAACTGTTCAATCACCGATGGCTGCCACAGTTGCAGCCATGGAAGAACTACAGTTATCTAATCCGACTGATCAAGCCTTGATTATGAAGAACTACTCGGATTTTCAGAAGTTAATTCAATACAATAATACTGAAAAGTGGGAGGAAGAGTTTGCAAGCTGGGCTTCTTCTATGGGGCAGTCCTATCATAGACTAGAGCATGCAAACTTTGATGAAAAAAATGAACTAATCAAAAAATTAGAAGCTACAACAGTCTCTCAGAAAAGTGTCAAATGGAATGTTTTTGGAGTATCGAGTGACAATGCTTATGACTACTTGATTTTGGATGCCTACTATGACAATCAGGACAAACATTTCTACCTATTTACACTGAAGGATGGGCAAGCACAGGTCTTGCATGCCGATAAGACACTGGAAACTATCCCTACTGCAAATTTTGAAGAGACTGAGAACACAGATTTAGCGCAACGTTTTAAGGAATTTCTATTAAAAACAAGTGTAACTACAGAGAGCGAGCCAGATACAGATAATAGTTCTTTAATAGACAAGATAAAAACAGCCATGGAATCCTATTCGGATAGTAAAGGTGAAGGATTCAAGTCAACTAATTTGGCCACCTATGGTCACTACTATGGACTAGCAGTGCCAGACCAGATAATGCAATTTGGGCAAGTAGATGGGGTGAATTATACTTTTAAATGGTATGGGTATAGTGCAGGTTCAGGTTCTGGGCGGTTTGAAATCCTAGCTTGCTATGTGAATGAAGCAGAGACAGAGGTGATTCTCTTTGGCTACAAGGATGGTAATCCTGCTCTTTTACACACCGAAGGAAGACCAGAGATTGATAAAAATGAATCAGGGGCTATCATAAATGCCCAGGTTCATTTTGTCGAGTTTCATCACCCAATATTAGAACAAGTTTTCAATTAGTAAAGAGGAAATACATTTATCGTATGCAGAGTGTTTCTCGTGAAACTTATTTCTTATAAAAAACTTCTCCACATAAAATAATTTGTGGAGTTTTTTCTATAATTAGTAGTTTAAACTGATCTTCAAATAGGAGTATACTAATAATGTAATCGTTATCAAACCTAAAAATTCGATAGAATCAGTTTTTAGGAATAAAAAGGGAGGAAATTATGAAAAAGTTTTCAAAGACCTTGAGAGATAACTGGATCTTTCTCTTGATGGTTTTACCAGGGGCTCTCTGGCTGATTCTATTCTTTTACATTCCAGTATTTGGGAATGTGGTCGCCTTTAAAGACTACCATATGACCAGTAATGGTTTCATAGATAGTATTGTGAATAGTAAATGGGTCGGGTTAGATAATTTCAGATTCTTGTTTAGTTCAAAAGATGCCTTTATCATCACTCGTAATACCGTTCTCTACAATCTCGGCTTTATCTTTATCGGTTTGATTGTATCAGTAGGGATTGCCATCATCCTCAGCGAGCTTCGCTCTAAGAGAATGGTTAAGATTTTCCAAACGTCTATGTTGTTCCCTTACTTCCTGTCATGGGTTATCATTAGTTTCTTTACAGATGCCTTCCTAAACATTGATAAAGGGGTTTTCAACCATTTCCTAACATCCATTGGCATGAAGGAAATCAACTTCTACGCTGACTTAGGCATTTGGCCATACCTTCTCCTTTTCCTAGGTATTTGGAAAGGATTTGGATATAGCAGTGTCATGTACTATGCGACTATCATGGGAATTGACCCAACCTACTACGAAGCAGCAACAGTGGACGGGGCTAGCAAGTGGCAACGTATTCGCAACGTAACCATTCCTCAGTTGACTCCACTTGTGACAGTTTTGACTATCCTTGCAGTCGGAAATATCTTCCGTGCAGACTTCGGTCTCTTCTATCAAATCCCACACAATGCTGGTCAGCTTTACAATGTAACCAACGTTTTGGACGTATATGTCTTTAATGGTTTGACTCAGACAGCAGATATCGGTATGGCTTCAGCAGCCGGTCTTTACCAATCCGTTGTCGGTTTGATTCTGGTTATCCTATCAAACTTGCTTGCAAGACGAGTCGATCCAAACTCAGCTTTGTTCTAGAAAGGAGGAGAATATGGCAGAAAAGAAAATTAAAAAAGAAAAAATCGATAATGTCGGCATTCACTCCTTCAGTAAGAAAGCAGATATCTTCTTTAGTATCATCTCTGGTTTGATCGCTCTTTCTTGTATCTTGCCCTTTATCTTCGTTATCATCATTTCGGTGACAGATGAAAAGAGTATCCTCCAGTATGGATATAGCTTTTTCCCATCACAGTTTGGATTAGATGGTTTTGAGTTCTTGGCTCAGTTTAAGGATAAAATCCTCCAAGCGCTCTTTATCTCAGTCTTTGTAACAGTAGTCGGAACAGTGACCAACGTCTTCATCACGACAACTTATGCCTACGCCATCTCACGGACAACCTTTAAGTACCGCAGATTCTTTACGATCTTCGCTCTTCTTAGTATGTTGTTCAATGCTGGTTTGGTACCAGGCTATATCGTGGTTACTCGCCTGCTTCAACTGGGTGATACCGTTTGGGCCTTGATTGTTCCAATGCTTCTCTCACCATTCAACATCATCTTGATGCGTTCCTTCTTCAAGAAGACCATTCCAGAAGCCATTCTCGAATCTGCTCGTATCGATGGTGCCAGTGAAGCTCGGATCTTCTTCCAGATTTGTTTGCCATTGTCACTTCCAGGTATCGCAACCATTACGCTTTTGACAGCTCTTGGTTTCTGGAACGACTGGTTCAACGCCCTTCTTTATATCAAGAGTGACAACTTGTATCCATTGCAATATTTGCTTATGCAAATCCAGCAAAATATGGACTACATCGCAAAAGCAGTCGGCCTATCTGGTCAACTGGGAGTCGCTCTACCGAAAGAAACAGGTCGTATGGCCATGGTTGTTGTTGCAACCCTTCCGATTGCCATTCTGTATCCATTCTTCCAACGCTACTTTGTTAAAGGGTTGACAATCGGTGGTGTGAAAGAATAGCACTTGCTGAGAAACACCGTTTCTCCCTTCCCAACTTCATCTTAGTGGCTGAAGTTAAAATCATTAAATCGTTTATAAGTTTAAAAATAAAAAAGGAGTTTTTATCATGAAAAACTGGAAAAAATATGCTTTTGCATCTGCTAGCGTAGTCGCTTTGGCTGCAAGTCTTGCTGCTTGTGGAAACCTTTCAGGTAACAACAAAAAAGCTGCTGACTCAGCTTCAGGTGACAAACCTGTTCTTAAAATGTACCAAATCGGTGACAAACCAGACAACTTGGATGAATTGCTAGAAAATGCCAACAAAATCATCGAAGAAAAAGTTGGTGCTAAATTGGATATCCAATACCTTGGATGGGGTGACTACGGTAAGAAAATGTCAGTTATCACATCATCAGGTGAAAACTACGATATCGCTTTTGCAGATAACTATGTCGTAAATGCTCAAAAAGGTGCTTACGCTGACTTGACTGATTTGTACAAGAAAGAAGGAGCAGAGCTTTACAAAGCACTTGACCCAGCTTACATCAAAGGGAACACTGTAAACGGTAAGATTTACGCTGTTCCAGTTGCAGCCAACGTTGCATCATCTCAAAACTTTGCCTTTAATGGCGCTCTTCTTGCCAAATATGGCATTGACATTTCAGGTGTCACTTCATACGAAACACTTGAACCAGTCTTGAAACAAATCAAAGAAAAAGCTCCAGACGTAGTACCATTTGCGGTTACGAAGAACTTCATCCCATCTGATAACTTTGACTACCCAGTACCAAACGGACTTCCATTCGTTATCGACCTTGAAGGAGACACTACTAAGATTGTAAACCGTTACGAAGTGCCTCGTTTCAAAGAACACTTGAAGACTCTTCACAAATTCTATGAAGCAGGATACATTCCAAAAGACGTAGCAACAAGCGACACTTCATTTGACCTTCAACAAGATACTTGGTTCGTTCGTGAAGAAACAGTAGGACCAGCTGACTACGGTAACAGCTTGCTCTCACGTGTTGCTAACAAAGACATCCAAATCAAACCAATCACTAACTTTATCAAGAAAAACCAAACAACACAAGTTGCTAACTTTGTCATCTCAAACAACTCTAAGAACAAAGAAAAATCAATGGAAGTGTTGAACCTCTTGAACACGAACCCAGAACTCTTGAATGGTCTTGTTTATGGTCCAGAAGGTAAGAACTGGGAAAAAGTTGAAGGTAAAGAAAACCGTGTACGCGTTCTTGATGCCTACAAAGGGAACACTCACATGTCAGGTTGGAACACTGGTAACAACTGGATCCTTTACATCAACGAAAACGTTACAGACCAACAAATCGAAGATTCTAAGAAACAATTGGCAGAAGCTAAAGAATCTCCAGCGCTTGGATTCATCTTTAACACTGATAGCGTGAAATCTGAAATCTCAGCAATCTCTAACACAATGCAACAATTCGATACAGCTATCAACACTGGTACTGTAGACCCAGATAAAGCTATTCCAGAATTGATGGAAAAATTGAAATCTGAAGGTGCCTACGAAAAAGTATTGAACGAAATGCAAAAACAATACGACGAATTCTTGAAAAACAAAAAATCATAAGATCGATTGATTTCGTGTATTCATTCCTAATTCCTAAAAATGTGATCACTGCCTTCCTTAGTTCTCTAGGGGAGGTAGTGATTTTTAGGATGCAAAAATGAAAGAAGTGATTCTAAGGGTTTAGGCGATTGATACACATACATCTATAGGAGATTTATTATGAAAAAATATCGTCTTCTTTTCAAAATGAGTGCTGTCTTCTCTTACCTATTTTTCGTATTTGGCCTTTCTCAGCTGACGCTTATTGTCCAAAACTATTGGCAATTTTCTTCTCAGATAGGCAATTTCTTCTGGATTCGAAATATCTTGAGTTTGCTATTTAGTGGAGTCATGATTGGGATTCTTGTTAAGACAGGCCATGGCTATCTCTTTCGCGTTTCGAGAAAAAAATGGCTCTGGTATTCAATCCTAACAGCCCTAGTAGCGGTAGCTCATATATTTTTTAATATTCAAACAGCTAGACACGTTCAGTCAACTGCTGAAGGTTGGGCCGTATTGATCGGTTATAGTGGGACTAACTTTGCCGAGCTAGGTATCTATATAGCCCTGTTCTTTCTAGGACCACTGATGGAAGAGTTGATCTATAGAGGATTACTGCAACACGCTTTCTTTAAGCATTCGCGATTTGGTTTTGATTTGCTTCTTCCTTCTATTTTATTTGCTCTCCCTCATTTTTCAAGCCTGCCTAGTCTGTTAGATATCTTCGTCTTTGCAACAGTTGGAATCATCTTTGCTGGTTTGACCCGTTATACCAAGAGCATTTATCCTTCCTATGCGGTGCATGTGATCAATAATATTGTAGCGACCTTGCCATTTTTGCTGACTTTTTTACATAGGGTGTTTGGGTAAAATATTAGCATGAGAGTTAGGAATTATAGTTTTTCAATTTATAAGCGAATTTCAGGAGGAAAATGAGAATGACACCATTAAAATGGTTCGCTGGAGGAAACGAAAGGCGTTGTGAAGCCATGACCATCATTGATCATCTATTGGAAGATATAAAGGCTGCGCCTCAACTTGCTCCCCTGA
Organism: Streptococcus oralis subsp. dentisani; assembly: GCF_003944205.1. Classification (GTDB taxonomy): domain Bacteria; phylum Bacillota; class Bacilli; order Lactobacillales; family Streptococcaceae; genus Streptococcus; species Streptococcus oralis_BH. The sequence continues at coordinate 20,627 of NZ_RJPH01000006.1, read as the reverse complement.
AAAATCAGTTAGTGATTTATAAAAAACGATTAGAGGATGATGGAACCTCTACTCCATTTATTCTGAGCCAAATGAACATCGACATCTCACGTGTATTAATTGACAACAAGTTGTGTTTGTCAGAAAGTCAAGCTAAGCAAATCAAAAAATTGAGAGAATTATCTGCGATTCGCTATGGTTACTGATAAAGTGCAGTTGCAGGTCTCTCTATACAATTTCCGGTCAAATAAATTGCATTCGTTTTCCCAAGTGGGTATACTAGTATAGTTGAATGAAAAATTCTGAAAATTTAAGAATAGAAAAGAGAACAAATCTTATGGCAAAAGATATTCGTGTCTTACTTTACTACCTTTATACTCCAATTGAAAACGCAGAGCAATTTGCTGCAGACCACTTGGCTTTCTGTAAATCAATCGGCCTTAAAGGTCGTATCCTAATCGCTGACGAGGGGATTAACGGAACAGTTTCAGGTGACTACGAAACAACTCAAAAATACATGGACTACGTTCACAGCCTCCCAGGCATGGAAGACCTCTGGTTCAAGATTGACGAAGAAAGTGAACAAGCCTTCAAGAAGATGTTTGTTCGCTACAAGAAAGAAATTGTCCACCTTGGTTTGGAAGACAACGACTTTGACAATGATATCAACCCACTTGAAACAACAGGTGCTTACTTGTCTCCAAAAGAGTTCAAAGAAGCCCTTCTTGACGAAGATACAGTGGTTCTTGACACACGTAACGATTATGAGTACGACCTAGGACATTTCCGCGGTGCTATCCGCCCAGACATCCGCAACTTCCGTGAATTGCCACAATGGGTTCGTGACAACAAGGAAAAATTCATGGACAAGCGTGTCGTGGTTTACTGTACAGGTGGAGTTCGTTGTGAGAAATTCTCAGGCTGGATGGTCCGTGAAGGCTACAAAGATGTCGGTCAATTGCACGGAGGAATCGCAACCTACGGTAAAGACCCAGAAGTTCAAGGCGAGCTTTGGGATGGGAAAATGTATGTCTTTGACGAGCGTATCGCAGTCGATGTCAACCATGTTAACCCAACCATCGTAGGGAAAGACTGGTTTGATGGAACACCATGTGAACGCTATGTCAACTGTGGAAATCCCTTCTGTAACCGTCGTATTCTAACATCAGAAGAAAATGAAGACAAGTACCTTCGTGGATGCTCACACGAGTGTCGTGTTCACCCACGCAACCGCTATGTTTCAGAAAATGAATTGACACAAGCAGAGGTGATCGAGCGCTTAGCAGCTATCGGTGAAAGCTTGGATCAAGCAGCTACTGTATAACATCAAACAGTCCTTAGGGGCTGTTTTTCTATGCTTTTTATCTAAAAATCTAAAGTTTGTTTCTGTATCTTTCAGGAAAATAGGGTATACTATGTGTAAACGATTTCAAAGGAGACCAGTTATGGCGAAAACATTTTTTATCCCAAATAAAGAAAGCATTCTAGGACAACAGGAGGTCTTGACTGCCAAGTCTATCTTGGCCTTGGTGGAAGGCTTGGAGTCACACAGTTATGATGCGGTCTATCTCCGTCAGCCCCTCAATCGTCTCGAGTATATCGAGTGTGGGATTGTAGGTCAGTCGCAATTTCTCTTCAAGGTGAACTATGCGGATAGTCGAAAAGGCTATCAAGTGGTGATTCCAGACTTCCTTACTAGAGCGGACTGGGAGATTGTAGAGACTCTCCTCCAAGCCCTATCGAACAAGTTGGGGCATGTGGTAGAAGGGTTAGAAGGGTTTGAATTTGAAGCTTATTTCCGACAAATAGTTCAGAATTATCTAGCGGATAAGGCGGCTCGTCTAGTATACTGCCAAGGGCTCTTGTCCCCTATCTATCTCAATAAGGAATACCTCGAGAGCTTTTTGGCTGAGGATGGATTGGCACATTTTGAAGAGCTGGTCAAGAAGGTTCAAGGATCCGATGCCTACCTTGCCAGCGTGAAATTTTACCCAGACGCTCAAGGCAAGGTGCACGGTATCTACCACCTAGCCCAGGGAGTCAAGACGATTTTACCTAAGGAGCCCTTTGTACCAGCACCCTATACTGAGCAGCTAGCAGGCAAGGAACTTGTTTGGGAGATTGACCTAGTGACGATTTCTGGTGATGGGTCCGAAGCAGAAGACTATGAAGCCATTGCCCGCCTAGACTATGCAAGATTCCTCGAGTCACTACCAGAAGCGTTTTATCAGCAACTAGATGCTAATCAACTAGAAGTACAAGCTATTTTGGGAAAAGATTTTGAGGAATTGGCAGCCGTCAAGTAGACACGGTTTAAAAAAGAGTAAGCATAAAAATCCCTGTCATTAAGAAATGGCAGGGATTTTGGTTAAAAGAATGTCAGGATGCGAAGGTAGTCCACTGTTAGCGCGAGCTCTGCAATGAAGAAGGGTAAGAGAATGGCGCCATCAAGTAAGACAGCTAGCAGAAAACGATAAAATGGGTCGAGGCTGCTGGTCTTACTTGGCTTGCTAATCACAAAGAGATTGCCAAGGGCAAGGATGGCCATGCTTAGAAGAGTGAGGATACCAGCAAATCGCAAGCCACCAAAGAGTGCAAAGAAACTTGCTAGAGCTGTTAGGACAAGCGGGATAGCAAAGAGTCTGCTGTAACGATCGAAAGCTTCTTGGAATGTGAAGTCGTTCTCCTGATCCAGCACACGTCGGACGGTAAAGCCTCCCAAAATGATGGAAAAGTAAAATAGAGCGCTAGCGACCAAGATAGAAAGTCCAGCAAAGAGATCTAAAGGAGGAAGCTGGTTAGGAGAACCATTAGCAATAGAAATCATATAGCCATAGTAGAGGTGCTTGACATGGTAGATACTAAAGAAAAGGTTAATCGAAGATAGCAAGGTGAGCAGGGCAAAGACACTATAACGATGCTTTTGGTCCGTAGTCTTGCTGGCAGTTGGTTCTTGGATAGCATCCAACAGCCAAGTCCAAAACAGTGCGATTTCTTCTTTGAATCTGGCTGTTTTACGAGGGTCAATATCTGGGATATAGGGACTTTCTAAAGCCTTGCTGAGGATGCTTTTCTCTTTTACAGAGTCTTCTTGGCTGCGTTCCTCTTCAGCTTTCCCTTCTCCCTCTTCCTCGGTTTGGGCTTCCTCAATTACTTCGGGAGTTTCCTCCTCATGCGTTTCCAGCTCTTTAGGTGAGACAGAAGTTTCTTCGTTTACTTGTAGTTCGGTCTCCACAGTTTCTGAAGTCTCAGGCTCGTTGGGCTGGTTTTCCGATTTCGTCTGAGGTGATTTCTTCTCAAGATCGGCACTTTCAAACCATTCTTGTGTCATGATGGAACCTCCTTTTTTATGGTTGTTTTCTACTTTTAGACTAGCAGATGAAAGCATTTTTGTCAATGGTTCGTAGAAGGAGATGGCTAATCCTCATCTTTTAGAAGAAAGATATCCCCGTCGGCTCGTGCAATGAGTTGATTCTTGACTTCTGCTTTTTCAGTTTTGTAGGGGTTGGTTAAGCGTTCATATTGGTTATTCTCCCCTTTTTTGACAGAGTGTCGTCCCTCTCTTGTAAAATGGATAATGGAGCCATGTTTAGCTGCGAGATTGAGGTTGATTCGTTGCCGCTCTTCTTTGGTGAGAATAAGGTTTAAGTCTGATCTAGCTTCTAACTCAACCTTGCCGTGGATTTGGATATCTTCAACATGGAGATGTCTCCCTTCTGTCTTGACCTGACTATCTGTCAGTTCTGTTTTAAAGATATTGATGATATTGGGCGTTGTGAATTTGCTGTTTTTGATACGACTTCCTTCGATTCGGAGGAGATAGCCGTTTGTATTGAGGGTCGCATTTTCAAGGCTAGCATTTATGATAGTGGTCTGTCCACGATTGGCTGAGACATTGATAGCTTTCAGAGTTCTTCCTTTAGGGAGGGAGAGAACGACTTCGTCAAAACGGTGAGAATAACTGCTGGCGATACGAAGTAGGCCTTCGATTCCTGAGCCGAGAAAACGATGTTGGGAGGCTTGTTTATCAGTGACGGTCAGTGTTTTGTCACTCATACCAGTAGTTAGATCGTGACGACCAGACACGGAAGGATGATAGGTGATATGGATCTTGTCATCTAGAGACTCTGTGATGGTTAGGCTATGTTCCTCAAGGGTCAAATCAAGTTTTTCCACTTCGCTTCCGAAGGTCACTTCTTCGATACGATTGTCATAGACGGGGTCTTTTGACATGGCAAGCAAACTTTGAATACCATTGGACTGGGTGCCTACAATGATCATGATAAAACCGAGGATTGTAGAAACCACACCAAAGATGAGAAATCCTTTTGTCAATTTACGCATGTCTGTCACCTCTCTTTCCTTTTTTTAGAATCCATTGCACCAAGCGGACGACCAGAAGGCCAAAGAAACGAGCTACATAGGAGATACCCAGTAGAACAAGAGAAGAAGCACCGATAGAGAGCAAACCAGCCCCGAAAATTAAGATAAAGGCAGATTTAGCTTCGGCTAGGATGCTAAAACTTTCTACGATAAAGAGTCCGCCCAGCAGGATACCCGTCACAGAGACGGTAAAGAAGGCTAGAATGACAGCGGCCGCTGCGATAAAAAGTCCGATGATTGCCATGAGGATGCCGATCCCGACCGGAATTCCGATAGGAGCTACTAGCAGAGCTAGAAGGGCAATGTGTAGCAGTTGGCGGTCATTCTTTTGAGCAGGGGCTTCATTGACCTTTTTGTCGAGGAGGTTAGAGAGGACATCATGAGCCACTTCTTTTGGTGTTCCTAGACTGGTGATGAGCTCCTCTTCACCCTCTGGACCTGCATCGTCAAATAGTTCCTTAAAGTAGTCCATAGCTTCGATGCGGTCAGCTTCAGGTAGTTTATGGAGATAGGTTTCTAACTGAGTCAGATAGTCAGTTCTTGTCATGGCGAATACTCCCTTCTATGATGCCGTTGACGGTGTCGGTATAGAGCGTCCACTCTTCCTTTAGAGTAACGAGCTGCTCTACGCCCCGATTGGTCAAGGAGTAGTATTTGCGCATACGCCCCTGAAACTCTCTAGAGTAGGTGGTCAGAAAGCCACTGGCTTCCAATTTTTTGAGAATGGGATAGAGCGTAGATTCTTTGATATTGGCGATGAGTTTAATGGTTTGACTAATCTCATAACCATAAGAATCCCCCTGCTCCAGTACAGCCAAGATGAGAAACTCGATCAAGGCAGAGGATGTTGGGAAGTACATGGGAAACCTCCTTTATATTATATAAAAATTTTATATATACTCTTTTCAAATATATTGTATCTCAAGTTGAAAGCCCTGTCAAGAAATATGTGTAAAAATTTTATATATAAAAAACTCCTAGTAAAAACTAGAAGTTTAGAGGATGTTGTCAGACTTTATCTAAATTTTATCGTAGATTTCTTATAATTAATTTCCTTATCCAAAAGTTTCAATAAAGGGGTAACGTATTCAGGATTTGGAAACTTAGGACCAAAAATGACTTCATCGATTTGAATTGAATTTTCACGTTCTACATAAAGTTTGCCTATCCCAGAGGTTTTGTCAATTTTGATTTCCTTATTACTTGGGTCTAGATTAGCATAGCGCAAGATACGCAACTCGTCCTCATATTTGTAATCTACAGATTTAAACAAGTAACGAATTTCCTCTATACAGTCAGAAATCGCTTTTTGATAAAAATCATCTCCTTTGTTCAAATTCTTATCTATTTTTTCCTTTAAAGCTTCCAAGAATTCTTCTAATTTTTTGATTTCATACTCGTTAAAGAGCTCTGTTTTTTCTATGCTAAACTTACCACCTGAGTCATTGACATAGGCTATTCGGTAGAGATAATCCACATTTCCTTTTGAAACACTATCTTTTTCTTCAGAATTCGGTTCAGTTCCTTCATCATTAACAGTATCGACGGAATTCTCACTCTCACTCCGAAAGGCAGATTTTTTAAAACCAATATTTAATTCAGATTTCATTAAATACATCTTATCAGAAAATTCTAAAGAGACTTTTTCTCGACGCCAAGAAACATCATTGAAAGATGAAAATCTAGAAAAGTCATCCTCCCGAAGTACAAGACAAACACCTTTGGCATCATCACCATACTGGGACCACATAGCTAAATCATCTGTTTTAATCGTAAAGCTCATTAAAAACCATGAGCTTGGCTCCAAAGCATCTCGTCTATCTAAGCCTAAGATCTTTTCTATGATGATACCTTCTTCAGGATCATTCATATAATTCGCATTATTCAAACGAGTTTTTCCAACTATAGAAAAGCTTGATTCCTCCCTCTGATCCTGATCCAACAAAATTTGAAGTACGCTTCCTTTAGTGTAATGACCAAACTTTATATTTTTCTTTTTATCTTCGTCTTTCAATCCCAGTTGATACTTAATTTTTTGAACATATTGATAAATCGACAGCAGATTCTTTAGTTCATCCGAGTCTTCTTTATAATGCTCTGCCCATGTTTGTAAAATAGCATATTTAGTATTCTTTAAAAGACCTTCTTTTAAGATAAAATTGAATAGCTTATATTCTTTACTATCACAAATATTATCATTATGAAAAAATAGATCATCAAAACTTTGTAACATAACTTTAGAGAATTGTTCATAAAGTTTTTTGATTGTTTCTGTTGTTTGAAGACGTTCACCTACCTTCGTTTGATGATCATATAAGCTCGCTAAGATCCCAGCATATGCGAGAGCGGTTTCTTTAGGATTTTTGAAGTTCTTCAACATTATTTTCAGTTTCTCAGCAGTAGCCTCTAGTTCTGCAACCTCTGTTTGCTCAGTTGACAAATTAAGCAAAATCATAGCATACATCTCTGTGATATCAGGTGAATCTGGGAAACACTCATGCAGGATATGCATTTTTTTTTCAGCAATCTGTCGTTCCGCAACCCCTGTTTGCTCAATTAATAAATTGTACAAAATCTTAGCATACTGGAGTCCTATGTCAGGTGAATCTGGAAAGCGTTCTTGCAAGGCAAGCAATTTCTTAGTAGTATTCTTCCTTTCCGCAACCTCTGTCTGCTTGGTTGATAAATTAAACAAAATCCTAGCAAATGGTTCTGCTATATCAGCTGAATCTGGAAAGTGTTCTTGCAAGGCCTGTAATTTCTCAACAGTAACTGCCAGTTCCTTCAACTCAGTCTGCTTGATTGATAAATTAACCAAAATCCTAGCAAATGCTTCTGCTATATCAGCTGAATCTGGAAAGTGTTCTTGCAAGGCCTGTAATTTCTCAACAGTAACTGCCAGTTCCTTCAACTCAGTCTGCTCGATTGACAAATTAACCAAAATCATAGCAAACGCTTCTGCTATATCAGCTGAATCTGGAAAGTGTTCTTGCAAGGCCTGTAATTTCTCAACAGTAACTGCCAGTTCCTTCAACTCAGTCTGCTCGATTGATAAATTAAACAAAATCTTAGCATATGCTTCTGCAATGTCAGGCGAATCTAAAAAGCGCTCATGCAGGATACGTAATTCTTTAGCAATATTCTCCCTTTCTGCAACCTCTGTTTGTCTAATTGACAGATTGAACAACACCTTAGCATACGGTAATGCGATGCCTGACGAATCTGGAAAGCGCTCATGTAGAATGTGTAATTTCTCTGCAGTAGGTGCTAAAGCCGCTTCCACTGGTTGCTTAATTGATAAATTGAATAAAAGGGTAGCATAACCAAATGCAATGTTTTCTAATTCTGGGAAGTGCTCATGGATGGTTTTCAGTTTCTCTACAGTAGCCTCTATATCCTCCACAGATGGTTGCTTGAGTGATAAATTGTACAAAATTACAGCATATCTTTCTGCAATGTTTGCCGAGTCTGGAAAGCGCTTATGCAGGATACATACTTTTTCTACAGTAGCCCCTATATCCTCCATAGCCGGTTGCTTGAGTGATAAATCATACAAAATCCTAGCATACATTTCTGCGATATTTGCCGAGTCTGGGAAGTGCTTATGCAGGATATATACTTTCTCTATTGTAGTCTCTAAATCCTCCATAACCGATTGCTTGGTTGATAAATTGATCAAAATTATAGCGTACAGGAATGCGATGTCTGCCGAGTCTGAAAAGAGTTCATACAAGACATGTACTTTCTCTGCAGTAGCCTCACAGTCCTCCACAGTCGGTTGCTTAGCTGATAAATTGACCAAAACTTTAGCATATACTAACGTAATCTCTACTGAGCTGGCGTATTTTTCATAAATAGATTCCGCTTTCTCTACTATAGCTTTACAAGATGCTTCATCAGTCTGTCCTGCCAATAAGTCAACAAGGTTATTTAACTCTGCTAAACTTTGATCCAAATTGTATTTCTGTTCATCCATCCTGTGCACCTCACTTAAAATAGTAGCTATTTTATAAACCAATTTATTTTTCGCATGACAATTAGTTTCTATACATCTTATTATATCAAAAATACTATCTTTCTGCTAACAGATGGAGGGCGCTTTTTGTTGGTATAAGCACCAAAAAAACCAGATTCTGTCTGGCTTTGCATTATTTATATCTGAGAAGTATTTTAGAATAATTAAAGGATCTTATCCGCGCGATCCACCATAAAGAGTGAGATAGTCATGATGATATCAATGGCTAGAAGGGCAAGGACAGCTGGGATCCAAGATTGGAAAAGATCAAAACTATAACCAAACAAGGTAGGACCAAAGGCCGCTAAGATGTAGCCCCCTGTTTGCGCCAGACCTGAGAGTTGCGCAGTCTTTTCAGGCGAGCTGGTCTTAAGCGAGAAGCAAACCATGAGATAAGGGAAGAGGGCGCTACATGCAGTCCCAATCAAGAGGTGGGCGACTAGCCAGTAGAGGAAGTTGTTGCTTGGATACAAGAGCATGGCAATTCCCATCATACCAGCGATAGAGATAATTGCCAGCATGATTCGACGGTGACCATTTGATAGACGAGTCGTCAGACTTGGAACAGTCATGGAAAAAGGAATGCTGATCAGTGAGAAAATAGAAGCGAGGAGAGCCGCATCACTATTAGAAATACCAGCACTAACAGCCATAGTTGGCAACCAAGTCATACTTGTATAAAAGAGCAAGGACTGAAGCCCGCCAAAGATAATGATAGCCCAGACATCTTTACTTTTTAGAATATTCTCTTTGACTTGCTTTTCTTTTTTGCTTTCTAGGTGGTGGTTGTGGCGATGATTTGGTAACCAGACTAGCAGAGTGACCAGACAGAGAAAGCTGAGAACGAGGATGAGGCCCTTCCAAGAACTAGCTTGGGTGATAGGGACGGATAGATAAGAAGCGATGGCTGTCGAAATTCCCATGGCAGTGACATAGAGAGTTGTTAGGAAACTAATCTTTTGAGGCTGATTTGCCTGGATCATACTTGGGAGGAGTACATTGAAAATGGCGATGCTCGCTCCGATGATCAGAGTTCCTAGATAGAGAAGGGGAAGATTGAAAATCCGAATGACAGAGCCAACAGTTAAGAGGAGGAGACAGTAAGTAAAGAGATGTTCCAACCCGATTTTTTGTGCCAAGCGGCTTGCAAAAGCAGAGAAAAGAGCAAACATCAAGAGAGGGAGACTGGTTAAAATCCCAAGAGAGCTAACCTCCACTCCTAGTCCCTGAGCAATATCTCCTAAGATAGTTGGAAGTGCTGTAAAAGGAGAGCGTAAAACAGTCCCGATTAAGACAATTCCTAGAACAAAAAAGAGTGATTGTTTTTTCATAAAAACCTCGATAGGATGATTTTAATAACAGCTTATTTTAAGGTTTTTTTCTTACAATGTCAAGGAGAGGACTACTAAGAAAGCTAGAACGATTTAACTGAAAATAGAGTGAAAGGGGACGGATTTCTTTACCAGAATTTTTCTTGATTTGAGATAAAAATAGGAAACTAGGAAATTTTGTGATAAAATAGTGGAAGGAAATCTATAAATTGGAGAAAAACTGTGTCTGAAAAGCAAAAAATCAGCGTCTTGATGTCGGTCTATGTAAAGGAAAATCCGACATTTTTGAGAGATGCTATCAAGAGTATTCAAAACCAGACCTTGAAACCAAGTGAGCTTGTTCTTGTTGAGGACGGGCCGCTCACGCCCGAACTCTATCAGGTGCTAGATGAAGTGGAAGCGCAGTCAGAGATTCCAGTTAAGCGTTGCCCCTTGGAAGAAAATCAAGGTTTAGGTTTGGCTCTTCGATACGGTGTTTTACAGTGTCAGTACGATATCATCGCTCGCATGGATACAGATGATATAGCTGTTCTGGATCGTTTTGAGAAACAGCTTCAACTAATGGAGAAAGAAGATCTCGATCTCTTAGGCGGGCATATCGCAGAGTTCATTGACAATCCTGACGAGATTGTTTCTTACCGTCGTGTTCCTACTCAGCACGCAGACATTGTGGCTTATCAGAGAATGAGAAGCGCTTTTAACCATATGACAGTCATGTTTAAAAAGGACATGGTCCTCAAGGCGGGCAACTACGAAGATGGCCTTTACATGGAGGATGACCTCCTTTGGCTCAATATGATTGCTGCAGGTGCCAAGACTGGGAACCTAGCTCAAATCTTGTGTAAGGTTCGTGTCGGTGCAGGGATGTTTGAGCGTCGAGGTGGCTTGCGTTACCTTAAACTCTATCGTCAAGCTCGCCAACGGATGCTTGAGCGAGGGCAAATTTCTTACATGGAATATGCTAAAAGTGTAGCCATTCAGGCCATTGTTGCACTTTGTCCAGGCTTTGTACGTCAGTTTATTTTTGTAAAATTATTAAGAAAAAATAAATAGTATTGTAAAAGATAAAATAGCCAAAAAATGTTATAATAACAATATATTTAAATTCTTTTAAGAAAGAGTAAATTCCTATGAATAAAAAACTAACAGATTATGTAATTGATCTGGTTGAAATTTTAAATAAACAGCAAAAGCAGGTGTTCTGGGGTGTATTTGATATTATTAGTATGGTGGTTTCCATCATCGTGTCTTACATTCTCTTTTATGGCTTGATTAACCCAGCACCTGTAGACTATGTTATCTATACTGGTTTGGCTTTCCTTTTCTATCAAATCATGATTGGATTTTGGGGGCTCAATGCGAGTATTAGTCGCTATAGTAAAATCACAGATTTCTTAAAAATCTTTTTTGGCGTAACCGTCAGTAGCATTGTCTCTTACGGACTTTGCTACGCCTTTCTTCCTCTATTTTCTATCCGGTTCATCATACTCTTTATCTTATTGAGTACCTTCCTCATCTTACTCCCTCGTATCACTTGGCAGCTGATTTATTCTAAGCGCAAGCAGGGTAGTGGGGAGGGCGAACACCGCCGTACCTTCTTGATTGGTGCTGGTGATGGTGGGGCCCTCTTTATGAACAGCTACCAACACCCAACTAGTGACCTTGAGTTAGTGGGAATTTTAGATAATGATGAGAAGAAAAAGGGACAAAAACTAGGTGGAATTTCCGTTTTGGGTTCTTATGATAATCTGCCTGAATTGGCCAAACGCCACCAAATCGAGCGCGTCATCGTGGCCATCCCTTCGCTTGATCCGTCAGAGTACGAACGTATCCTACAGATGTGTAATAAACTCGGTATCAAATGTTACAAGATGCCCAAAGTTGAAACAGTTGTTCAGGGACTTCACCAACCAGGTAGCGGTTTCCAGAAAATTGATATCACAGACCTTTTGGGGCGTCAGGAAATCCGTCTCGACGAATCCCGTCTGGGTGCAGAGCTTACAGGCAAGACCATCTTGGTGACAGGAGCTGGTGGTTCGATTGGTTCGGAGATTTGTCGTCAGGTTAGCCGCTTCAATCCAGAGCGTGTCATCTTGCTTGGACATGGTGAAAACTCAATCTACCTCGTTTATCATGAATTGATCCGTACATTCCAAGGGATTGATTATGTTCCTGTCATTGCAGATATTCAGGACTATGATCGCCTTCTACAGGTATTTGAACAGTACAAACCGGCTATCGTTTACCATGCTGCTGCTCACAAACACGTTCCGATGATGGAACGCAATCCAAAAGAAGCCTTCAAGAACAATATCCTTGGAACCTATAATGTTGCCAAGGCTGTTGATGCAGCCAAAGTACCTAAGATGGTCATGATTTCGACTGACAAGGCGGTCAATCCACCGAATGTTATGGGTGCAACCAAGCGCGTGGCAGAATTGATTGTCACTGGCTTTAACCAACGTAGCAAATCAACCTACTGTGCAGTTCGTTTTGGGAATGTTCTCGGTAGCCGTGGTAGCGTGATTCCTGTCTTTGAACGCCAGATTGCTGAAGGTGGCCCTGTAACAGTGACAGACTTCCGTATGACACGTTACTTCATGACTATTCCAGAGGCTAGCCGTCTGGTAATCCATGCTGGCGCTTATGCCAAGGACGGAGAAGTCTTTATCCTCGATATGGGCAAACCAGTTAAGATCTATGACTTAGCCAAGAAAATGGTGCTTCTAAGCGGACACACAGAAAGCGAAATTCCAATCGTTGAGGTCGGTATTCGCCCGGGTGAAAAACTCTATGAGGAACTCTTGGTTTCGACCGAATTGGTTGATAACCAAGTTATGGACAAGATTTTCGTTGGTAAGGTAAATGTCATGCCACTAGAAGCCATCAATCAAAAAATTGAGGAGTTCCGTTCACTCAGTGGAAATGAGCTTAAAGAAGCGATCATTTCCTTTGCAAATGAAACAACTCATATTGAGTAAGAGTGACTCATACAATTAAACATAAATCAAAGGCCAAGGTTTTGTATAGACAGAACCTTGGCCTTTTTACTCTGTAGTTTGAAGCTATTAGCTTGTTATAGCTGACTGATGATATCATCGATTGTATGGGCAATCCAGTCGGGTTGATAGCTGAGTAAATCAGCCTCTTCTCCAAATCCCCAAGTGACAGCAAACTTTTTAATGCCAGTTTCTTGGGCTCCAATCATATCAAACTTGGTGTCGCCAATGATGAGAACTTTGTCTGCGGGGAGTTGATGTGTCTGCAAGGCGTAACGGATGACATCCGCCTTATGAGGTGTTTCAGGACTAGAACCGTAAATGCCGTCAAAGAAATGATGGATTCCCAGATTTTTAGTCATATCATGAGCAGTAGGAGTATTCTTTGTTGTGGTGATATAGAGAGGATAGGTTTGCGAAAGCTTTTGGAGCAATTCCGTTATTCGGGGGAAGAGTTGGGCTTCGTGGATTCCTTTTTTCTTGTAGCAAGAACGGTAGATCTGCACAGCTTCTGAGATTTGCTCCTTTGGGAGACACGTTGCAAAACTAGTTTCAAGCGGTGGACCCATGAAACCACGAATGGTTTTAGCATCAGGAGTCGGAACTCCCAGTTGTTCAAAGGTATGAGTAAAGGAATTGTGGATCCCGATGGAACTGTCAACCAGAGTTCCGTCTAGATCGAAAAAGATGGCTGAGATTGATGACATAGTTTCTCCTATTAGATGAGGTTATTCTCCGAAGATTTCTTTTTGTAGGCGGCGACCAGTAGGGGTGGCAGCGAGTCCCCCCTCAGCCGTTTCTCGGAAGGCAGTTGGAAGGCTGGATCCGACTTGGTACATGGCATCGATAACTTCATCGACAGGGATCTTAGATTCGATACCTGCCAAGGCCATATCTGCCGCGATAAAGGCGAAGCTGGCTCCCATGGCATTGCGTTTGACACAGGGAACTTCAACCAAACCGGCGACGGGGTCACAGATGAGACCTAGCATATTTTTAATGACAAAGGCGATGGCTTGGCTAGCCTGATAGGGCGTTCCACCTGCAGCCAAGGTCAAGGCTGCGGCACTCATGGCAGAGGCAGATCCGACTTCGGCCTGACAGCCACCTTCAGCACCTGAGATAGAAGCGTTGTTTGCGATAACCAATCCAAAGGCACCCGCAGCAAAGAGGAAATCCAGCTGTTCTTCGTGGCTAAGGTCTAATTTTTGGATAGCAGCAGTGAGAACGGCTGGCAGACAGCCAGCACTTCCTGCGGTTGGAGTGGCACAGACCAAGCCCATTTTAGCGTTGTGTTCGTTGACCGCGATGGCATTTCGGGCTGCTGATAGGATGGTAAAGTCTGACAAGGCCTTGCCACTTCTGAGATGGCGATCTAGCTTAGCCGCATCTCCACCCGTTAGGCCACTGCGGGATTTGTTTTCACTAAGGCCAAGCTCGACAGAGGCTTTCATGACTTCTAGATTGCGTTCCATGAGGAGGAGAACTTCTGCACGTTCCCGACCAGTTAGTTGATATTCTGTCGCAATCATGAGCTCTGCGACATTTCCTTGGAAATCTAGATCCGCCTGCTCGACCAATTCTTTGATAGAATAAAACATGTTTCCTCCTACTTAAAGAAATTGACATTGTGGAGATGAGGGATTTTTCGGATTTCTTCAATCGCCTCTTCGCAACTTCGACTATCGACTTCGATAATCATAATGGCTTTTTCTCCAGCTTTTTCCCGAGTCACATTCATCTGGGCGATGTTGATATCGAAACGAGAGAGGGCTTCTGTAACATGGGCAATCATACCTGGAACATCTTGATGCACGATGATAATGGTTGGTGTGTTCATGTTGAGAGAGACAGCAAAGCCATTGAGTTCCGTGACCTGGATATTTCCCCCACCGATAGAAATACCTGTCACACTGATGGACTTGTGTTCATTCTTCACAGTAATTTTAGTGGTGTTAGGGTGAGGAGCGTTGCTGTCTTTCTGAATGGTCCAGACAATCTTAATGCCACGCTTGTGAGCAATCTCGAGACTATTTGGAATGTCAGGATCGTCCGTATCCATACCTAAAATACCAGCAACGAGAGCAAGATCCGTTCCATGACCACGGTAGGTCTTGGCAAATGAGTTAAATAATTGGAATTCTACCTCTGTCGGCGTATCGTCAAAGATGGAAGAGACGATTTTTCCGATACGAACAGCGCCAGCAGTATGGCTACTTGATGGGCCAATCATGACAGGCCCGATAATATCAAAGACAGATTGAAAACGAAGTGATTGCATCTGTTTCCCCTTACAAAGATTCTTATATCTATTATATCAAAGAATGGACCACTGCGCTTATTTCCCTTATCAAAAGCTCAAAATGATTAAAGATAGTATAAAACAAGGCCTTTTGTGACAAAAACCTCCTTAAAACGGTAAATATAAAACATTTTTGTAATATTTCTACACGAAACCGTCAAGAAATGGTAACATTCAAGGAGTAAAATAGTATCATAGATAAAAAGGAGAAATTTCAGAAATGACATTAACAACTAAAAAAATCAAATCAACTCTTGCAGGGGCAGCAGCCTTGCTTACGTTCTTTGTACCAGCACTTGCTTCTGCGCAAGAAACGGTAACTTACACAGTTAAACCAGGTGACACTCTTTCAGAAATCGCTGAGAAGTACAACACTACTGTTGAAAAATTGGCAGAAAAAAATAAGATTGAAAACATCCACTTAATCTTTGTGGATCAAGTTTTGGTCATCGAAGGAACAGCTCCATCGACAGCAACTGCAACAGATGCAGCTTCTGCGACAACCTATGAAGCACCAGTTGCTACAGAGGAAACAAGCGAAGCTACAACTTATGAAGAAGTTGCTGAAACAACAACTTACGAAGCACCAGCAGCTCCAGTAGCAGAAGAAAGCTACACTGCACCAGCAGCAACTGTTAGCGGATCTGAAGCAGAAGCCAAAGAATGGATCGCTCAAAAAGAATCAGGCGGTAGCTACACAGCTACAAACGGACGTTACATCGGACGTTACCAATTGACAGATTCATACTTGAACGGTGACTACTCAGCTGAAAACCAAGAACGTGTAGCAGATGCTTACGTTGCAGGACGTTACGGTTCATGGACAGCTGCCAAGAACTTCTGGCTTAACAACGGTTGGTATTAAGAACTAACGAACAGAATAATATGTAAAAGTCGGGGAATTTCCTCGACTTTTTTATATTTCCTTCGGTTGATAATAGGTTTCCACTTCTTTTTGGAGATGAGATAGCATGGAGGTTTCATCGATTAGCTCCAGAAGGGAGAAGCCTTTTTGTATAAGTTTAGAATCATCCGTACAAATCCCAATACGGACATAGCAGATAGCAAGCCTATCGTAGCTTTTCTTGTTCTTGGCATCCTCCAGTAAAGTGTAGCAGATTTGTTGGCACATGTTTTTATCTTGATTATATAAGTAAATGGTGGAAAGGTTGAGTAGGATTGCCATTCGCAAGTCATATAAATGTTGATAGTTTTTATAGACTTCTAAGCGTTGCAAGATTTTTCCAGTGATGAGATGGATATGTTCTATAGGAAAGGTAAAGAGAATGGTATTGAGGATTTTTAGGTCACTCTCATACCATGTATCTTGTTTTTCAATTTTTCTCCAAAGTTTCTTGACAACCTGTTCTGCGTGGTCTGATAATTCCCCTGTCCCGTGTTGACGGATATAAATGACAACTTCAAGCATGTCGCTGATTTCCTCTATAGGGAGGTCGTGGTGGGTGTTGAGGTAGTCTTGGCATTTTTGAAATAAATTGATAAGTTCACTAGTCCCTAAGATTGAGCTCATATTGAGATAAGTCTGCATGATTTCCGCTCGTTGGCTAGGTTGATAGAGATGGCAAATATAGTCAAACTCTTCAAAGGTCATATTAATTTGCCGGAGAAGAAATTCCATATTCTCATATTTAGGAGTTGTCTTACCACTTTCTATTTTTGATAGGCTGGTTCTTGAGAGAACACCCCCACAGACCTCCTCCTGGGTCAATCCTTTTGACTCACGTATTTCTTTATAGACCTTTCCAAAATCGTAGCGCATGATTTTCTCCTTATTTGTGAAAAAAGTTAACAATAAATTGAAACTGATTAAAAATATTGTATCATAGTAGTATAAAAAGTAAAAAAGAAATCTAAAATAAATTTGTGAAAAAAGGGAATAAATTCTACGACTAAGATGATAAAGTACTAAGGAGGTACTTTTATGAAAAAAATCAGTAATTTCTGTATGTTACTCCTGCTTTTGTGTACCACTTTTTTTGTTTTTAATATAAACTACACACGAGAAGTAGTTCGGATTCAGGAAATGGGAAAGACAGCGAGTTCTTTGGATGTATACTTGAAAGATGTCAATGAACCTGCAGAATCTGTTCTTCGATTTTTTGAGAATGTATCAAAGGAGTACAAAGTCTCCATCATCAAAACAGACAGTGGTGATGAGGTAATCAAGTCTGGTGTTTTTGATAAAGATACCTTCCCCTACCAAGAGTTTGGGATTTCTTCCCTTGATTTTACCACAGATGGTGAAGGAGTCTACAGTAATAAAGAAATTTCCAATAAACTTGGTACGATTCCGACCTTTCTAAAAGCCAAGCCTATTCAGCTTATGACTTTTCAAACCTATATCAAGGATACATCTCGTAGTTTAAATGGTCGCTATACGATAACTTCTACACAAGAGATGGATAAGGATAGGATTGTACAGAAGTGGAGTGATTTTTTCAAGACAGACCAGACTACCTTGCTAGAGCCAACCTATAAAAGTGCAGTGGAAGTCCTAAATCGAGATTTGCTCTTATCTGCTATTATTTTTGTCTTGGCTATTTTGCTTCTTGTCTTAGTAACAGTGTATCAGCCAATGATGGAGATGAAAAGAGTTGGGGTACAAAAATTACTTGGTTTTCAAGATCGGGCTGTTTTAGCTGATGTTGTGAAAGGCAACCTCTACCTCCTCCTAGGTGGGGCGCTTGTGATCAATCTAGGGGTGTTTTTCTTGCTTGATTATAAGCCGAAAGATTTATTCCCTATGCTGTGGTTGTCTCATTTTTTGCTTTTGCAGCTTTATCTCTTTATCAGTTGGTTGACTTATCTCTTAATCCAAAAAATGACAATTAGCTCTCTGCTGAAAGGTTTTTCATCTTTCAAATTTGGTCTACTCTTTAATTATTTGATGAAAATTGGAACCACCATTTTATTGACGGTTTTACTGATTGGGGTGGGGAAAAGTTTGGAGCAAGAAAACAAAGAGTTGAATTACCAGAAACAGTGGATCAGTCAAGGAAATTATCTGACCTTAGAAACTTTCCAACTCAATGATAACCTGTGGCAAGAGCAGTTGGCAGGCTCAGGGCAAGCAGTGGATTATTTCTATCGATTTTATCTGGATTTGGTAGAAAAAACGCAGGCGGGCTATGTGCAAACTAGTAACCTGCCTATCAAAAATTTTGCCACTGCAGAACAAGTGCAGCAGTATCAACTGGCTGATACGCTAACTGTTTACTATGCTAATCGCAATTTTCTAAAGAGCAAGGGATTCAAGCTACCAGATACCGGCACTAAAAAAGTTATTTTGATGCCAGCAAGTACGAAAGGTGAAGAAGATAAAAATCAGCTCTTGGGGAAATTAATTGCCTATCTTTCGATGAAGCATGAGGAGCAGCAAAAACGAACGATAGAGGAGATGGACGTCGAAATTGCTTACTATGAAGGAGATTGGTCGTTCTTTCCATATAATGATAAGCGAAAGGAAAATCTCTACAATCCAATTATTAGTTTGGTCAATGATTCTGATATGATGTGGGATGAAAAAGCCTCCCTGTCAACAACAGGCTTAAATAACCCGATTAAAATTGAAAATACAGCTCAACACCAAAAAGAGGTGACAGCGTTAGTTGAGAAATTGTCAGATGGGAATTATTTAAAATTTTCATCTATTCAAGCCATTCAACAAGAGAAAGTAGATTCTTACCGAGATGCTGTTCGGAATTTTAACCTACTCTTTGCTTTGTTTGGCCTCCTTAGCATGATGATTTCCTACTTCTTATTAGTAACAACTTTCTTATTGAAGCGAACAGATATTATTACCAAGAAGTTTATGGGTTGGAAATTGATAGATCGGTATCGTTCCTTGCTGGGTCTCCTATTAGCCGTTTATAGCCTTCCTTTTATGGTTTTGTTATTCTTTGCTCATGCTCTTTTTCCACTCTTGCTTTTCGCAGGATTTACAGGCTTAGATATTTTGTTTGTACTTTTCTTGGGTTCTAAGATGGAAAAACGAAATGTAGCGCAGTTATTGAAAGGGGACGTCTAATGATAAAGTTGGAAAATGTTACGAAAACCATTGGGAAAAAAGTTATTTTGGAGAACTTATCTCTAAAAATTAACCAGGGAGATTTAGTTGCCATCGTTGGGAAAAGTGGCAGTGGCAAGTCAACCTTGTTAAATCTCTTGGGTTTGATAGATGGCGATTACAGTGGACATTATGAAATATTCGGTCAGAAAAATGTACCTGTCAATTCTGTTAAGTCACAAGCGATTATCCGCGAACACATTTCCTATCTTTTTCAAAACTTTGCTCTGATTGACAATGAAACGGTAGAGTATAATCTCATGCTTGCTCTAAAGTATGTGAAATTGTCCAAGAAAGACAAAGTCAAAAGGATAGAAGAAATTTTAGAGAGAGTGGGGTTGCCATCAACTCTACATCAGAAGGTTTCAGAGTTATCTGGAGGGGAACAGCAGCGAATCGCAGTTGCTAGAGCCATTTTAAAACCCAGTCAGCTCCTTTTAGCAGATGAACCAACCGGTTCTCTAGATCCTGAAAATCGAGATTTGGTTTTGAACTTTCTCTTAGATATGAACAAGGAAGGGAAAACGGTCATTATCGTTACCCACGATGCCTATGTGGCTCAACAATGCCATCGAGTTATTGAATTGTGAAAAATACAGAAATCTTATCAAAAATCTTTAAACTTAAGGACACCTTTAAAATTTAATTTTAAAACACGAATTTATCAATATTTTTTGATTGATAAAAATAGAAAATCGGTTGTTTTTAGGAGATTCCCTAAAATTACCTCCTAACCACACTTATTAAAAAAGATAATTCCTATGGAAATAGTTTGACTCTTAAGATTTAAATACCTTAGTTCTCGTGATTTTTGAGCTATTCAAGCTTTAGAATCCTTCAGAACGCAAAATTTTAAGCAGTCAAAGACCTAGAATACTCATAAAACATTTATTTTATAGCAGTTCTAAGCTTAGAAACGCATGGATATATATGTATTTGGGCTGTTCGATAGTTTGGACAGCTCTATTCTGAGAAATCTGAGCTATCAATGCTTTAGAATAGTATTTCGCCAATGGATTTTATTGAAGGATTGCTTATTTTATGCTACTCTAAAATAAAACTGATTTAATGGAGCAAATGGAGAATCGTTACATGAAACATTTTTTTGCAGGAATTGGTGAGATAAGATTTATTAGTTATCTATTGTCTCTATGTGTAGGACTAGCCCCTCTTTTTCATATCTATGTTATAGGTTCTGAAATGAGTTTTGTGAACATAGTATTATCTATTTTGGGAATTATATTTGTTTGTATTTTAACTATTGCTCGATTTTATAGGAATTTTTTCTATAAAGAATAGTTTGGATTTGAAAAGTATCCAGATTGAAGAAAATTGTCCAAAATGGACTTTTTCTTCAATCTTTTTCTTTTGCTAGAACAAAAAGTGTAAATATCTTTTCAAGAATGATCTTTTTGTATGAATCCAATGCAATGTTTTAAATTGTTTTAAAATTCAAATAGTATAAATAAGCTTATTATATGTAAAAATATATCATATAATAAGAATTTTTTTGACTAAAATGAAATAAAAT